>NZ_JBTMMT010000054.1:0-44527 GCF_055517075.1 Micromonospora sp. DSM 43699 | reverse complement strand
CACCCACCCACGCCAGCCCGCCCCACCGCCACGCCCGCCCCACTGGCCCCGGTGATCAAGAGAAATACGTCACGATTGATCTCCACGGTGACGCAGACCTCTTGATCACCGGGCCCGTCTCGCTGAAGGTGTTTCCGGCGATCTTGGTTAGTAGGTTTCGGGGGGGGAGCGGGCGCTGAAGGTACGGCGTCAGCCGCGGGCGGCGGCCTTCATGTCGCGCTTGAGCTCCTGGGGCAGCGAGAAGGTCAGTCGCTCGTTGGCGGTGACCACCTCGTCGACGTCGGTGAAGCCCCGCTCGGCCAGGTAGGCAAGCACCTCCTGGACCAACTCGTCGGGCACGCTCGCCCCGGAGGTCAGGCCGACGGTGGCGGCACCGGCCAGCCAGGCGTCGTCGATCTCGTGGGCGAAATCGACCAGGTGCCCGGCGCGGGCCCCGGCGTCCAGGGCCACCTCGACGAGGCGTACCGAGTTGGACGAGTTGCGGGAGCCGACCACGAGCACCACGTCGCAGTCGGGGGCGATCTCCTTGACCACGTGCTGCCGGTTGGAGGTGGCGTAGCAGATGTCGTCGCTGGGCGGCGACTGGAGCAGCGGCAGCCGGGTCTTGAGCCGGGCCACCGTCTCCAGCGTCTCGTCCACCGACAGGGTGGTCTGGGAGAGCCAGACGACCTTGCTCGGATCCCGCACGGTGATCTTGTCGGCGTCGTCGGGGCCGTCGACCAGCTGGATGTGGGCGGGGGCCTCGCCTGCGGTGCCGATGACCTCCTCGTGCCCCTCGTGGCCGATCAGCAGGATGTCGTAGTCCTCGGCGGCGAACCGCTTGGCCTCCTGGTGCACCTTGGTCACCAGCGGGCAGGTCGCGTCGATCGCCTTGAGCGAGCGCACCTTCGCCTGCTCGTAGACCTCGGGGGCGACGCCGTGCGCCGAGAAGATGACGGTGGCGCCCTCCGGCACCTCCTCGTTCTCCTCCACGAAGATCGCGCCCTGGGCCTCCAGGGTCTGCACCACGTGCTTGTTGTGCACGATCTGCTTGCGGACGTAGATCGGAGCGCCGTAGAGCTTCAGCGCCTCCTCGACGGTCTGCACCGCCCGGTCCACCCCCGCGCAGTAGCCGCGGGGCTTGGCCAGGAGCACGCGCTTGCCGGTCTTGGGGGTCGCCTCAGCCTCGGTCACCCACCCATCGTACGTGCCGACATCTCCGACGACAGGGGCTGCGACCCGTACCACAGCGGGGGTACGGAGCCGGTGGACCGGCGGCCCGGCAGCGCGCGGTTCGTCGGAGCCGGACCGTAGGGTGGGCGGGTGACCGACGCCCCCCGCAGCACCCCCGAGGAGCCCTGGCCGGTCCGGGTGGTCAGCCAGAAGGTCGGCGCGTGGATCGCCAGGCTCGGCTGGGTCTGGGTCGACGGGCAGGTGGCACAGATCAGCCGTCGGCCGGGAGCGGGCACGGTCTTCCTCACCCTGCGTGACCCGTCGGCCGACCTCAGCCTCACCGTCACCACCAACCGGGACGTCCTCGACGCCGGCGCCCCCGAGCTGCGCGAGGGCGCCCGGGTGGTGCTGCACGCCAAGCCGGAGTTCTACGCGGCCCGGGGCACGCTGAGCCTGCGGGCCGACGAGATCCGCCAGGTCGGGCTCGGTGAGCTGCTGGCCCGACTGGAGAAACTCAAGAAGCTGCTCGCCGCCGAGGGGTTGTTCGACAGGTCCCGCAAGCGCCGGCCGCCGTTCCTGCCACAGCGGATCGGCCTGATCACCGGCCGGGCGTCGGCGGCCGAGCGGGACGTGCTGACCAATGCCCGGCGGCGCTGGCCGGCAGTGGAGTTCCGCACCGTCAACGTGGCGGTGCAGGGGCCGGGTGCGGTGTCGCAGATCGTCGACGCGCTGCGGGTCCTCGACGCCGACGAGACCATCGACGTGATCATCCTGGCCCGGGGCGGCGGCGGCATCGAGGATCTGCTGCCCTTCTCCGACGAGGCGCTGTGCCGGGCTGTCTTCGCCTGCCGTACCCCGGTGGTCAGCGCGATCGGCCACGAGACGGACGCCCCGCTCGTCGACTACGTCGCCGACGTCCGCGCGTCCACTCCGACGGACGCGGCCAAGCGGGTCGTCCCCGACCTGGCCGACGAGGTACGGCTGATCGGTCAGGCCCGGTCCCGGCTGGAGCGGGCGGTGCGCAACCTGGTCGACCGGGAGTCGCACCGGCTGACCCTGCTGCGGTCCCGGCCGGTGCTGGCCCGCCCACAGGTGATGGTCGACCAGCGGGCCACCGAGGTGACCGCGTTGCGTGACCGGTCGACCCGCAGCCTGACCCACCGGCTCGGCGCGGCCACCGACGACCTGCGGCACACCCTGGCCCGGCTGCGTGCGCTCTCCCCCGCCGCCACCCTCGATCGGGGCTACGCCATCGTGCAGCGGGCCGACGGGCACGTGGTCCGGGCGGCCGGCGAGGTGGCCCAGGGCGACCCGCTGCGGGTACGCCTCGCCGAAGGCGAGCTGACCGCGACCGTCGAGGAGATGAGGACGACATGAGCGAGCGCAAACCCGACGAGCGGCTCAGCTACGAGCAGGCCCGCGCCGAGTTGGCCCAGGTGGTGGAGCGGCTGGAGGCCGGCGGCACGTCGTTGGAGGAGTCGCTGGCGCTGTGGGAGCGCGGCGAGCAGCTCGCCGCGGACTGCCAACGTGCCCTCGACGGCGCACGCGCCCGGATCGACGCCGCCCGGTCCACCGCGGAAGCCTGACCCGGCCCCGCCCTCGACGGACGGGCCGCACCCGCTGCCGGCGGAGCGGGTGCGGTGGCCCGTGCCGGCGCAGCGGTGGGTCAGCCGGCGAGGCGGATGCGTACCCGGCGGTTCTGCTTGCCCTTGCTCTCCACCTTGACGATCTGCAGCCGCCCGACCTGCCCGATCGAGGCGACGTGGGTGCCACCGTCGGCCTGCACGTCGAGGCCCTCGATGTCGACGATCCGGACCTCCTGCTCGTCCGGCGGGATCAGGTTTGTCTGGGTGCGCACGATGTCGGGGATGGCCAGCGCCTCGTCGCGCGGAAGCACCCGGACGGAGACCCGCCGGTCGGTGGCCAGCTCCTTGTTGACCGCCTCCTCCAGCAGCCCCTTGAAGCCCTCGGGGACCTGCGGCAGGTTGAAGTCCATCCGGGCCTCGCCCGGCTCCATGTTGCCGCCGGTCACCAACGCGCCGAAGTCGCGGAACACCACCCCGCAGAGCACGTGCAGCCCGGAGTGGGTACGCATCAGGGTGAACCGGCGTTCGTCCTCGATCGCCCCCTGCACCTCGGCACCGACCGGTGGCACCGGGTCGCCCTCGGCGGGGATCAGGTAGAGGTCGTCACCCTTGTGGGTGCCGACGATCCGGGTCTGCACCCCCTGCCACAGCAGGACTCCGTGGTCCGGTGGCTGGCCGCCGCCGCCCGGGTAGAAGGCGGACCGGTCCAGTACGACGCCGAGCTCGGGATCGACGTGCACGACCCGGCAGGTCCACTCGCGCAGCGAAGGATCGGCGAGGTCGAGACGTTCGGTGCGTCCGTGGTGGGAGATGCCCATGAAGGCGCAGCGTACTCCCGGTCGACGGGCGCCGTGGGTCCCGCAAGGCCCGACATCGACCGCCGGTCCGGGACGACGCTGGACGTGCCGGCGGCGGGGTGGGCCCCGACCACCCCGCCGCCTGACGGACGACTCAGTTGAACAGGTTGTAGAGCTCCTGCGGCGCCTCGACCACCTGGTCGGAGGCGGGCTTCTGGGCGGCGGTGGCGCTGCCGTAGTCGGAGTAGGTGATCTTGATGTCCTGGGCGGCGGTCTGACCGGCGGCCGGGATCTGGACCACCATCTCGCTGAGCCGGCCCTGCGGGTCCAGCTTCGCGGTGAACGGCACCGACTGCGCCTGGGCGCCCAGCGCGGTGATCACCGTCGGGTCGACCGAACCGGCCTCGGCCGCCTTCGACACGTCCAGGGTGCCGGCGTAGCTGCCCTCGCCGGTCTGCCGTACCTCGGTGATGCCCTGGGTGAGCACGGCGCTGCCGGCCGGGTCGACCTTGTCGAAGTCGAAGCCGAGCGACTTGTTGCCCTTGATCCGGGTCTGGTCGAGGTGCTGGTACTTGCCGAGGCTGAGCTTCTGCGCACCGGGGATGCTGCTTGCGGACTTGCCGCCGAGGTCCAGCTTCACCCAGCTGTCCGGCTTGGCGTGGATCACGTCCAGGTTCATCATCAGGTCCGAGGACGCGTCACCGATGCTCAGCTTGATCTGGGCGCTCTGGCTGGGCTGGTGCACCTGCCCCTCGGCGGTGGAGCCCACCCCGGTCATGGTGAACCGGAAGTTGCCGTTGCGGATCTCGTTGGTGGAGTTCAGCAGGGCCTGCTTGGCCTCGGAGGTGCCGGGCGAGGCGCTGCCCGAGGCGGCGCTGCCGGAGACCGTCGGGGATGCGGAGGCCCCCGCCTCGCCGCTTCCGGAGTTGTTGCAGGCGGCCAGGCCGGGGGTGAGCAGCGCCGCGGCGAAGACCGCCGTGCTGAAACGTCGAATGGTCACGTCAGGCTCTCCAGTCGGGTCGTCCGGTCCCCGGCGGGTGCCGGGGCGTGGCGCCGCGGGCGTGACGCTCTTTCGCGCGGCGCGCGGTCCCCGCCCGGTCGCGCCCGGCCCGGGGTCGCGTCCCTTCTGTTCCCGGACGTCGCCTTCCGCAATCCACCCCGGCGTGAATCACCCGTACGCCCGGGCGTGGAGCACCCGCCCGACCTGGCTTGGAGCACCCGCCCAACCCGGCGTGGTCACCGCCCCGCCCCTGGTCAGCGCAGTGCGCCGGCCAGCTCGCGCAACTCGTTGTCCCTGGCGTCCCCGACCACGATCACCGTACGGTTCGGTTCGAGCAGCACCAGGGCCTGCTCGTTGCCCCGCCCGGTGTACCGCTGCCAGTTCGCCCCGCCCAGGTCGGCCGGCCCCTGCGGTTGCCCCGCTGCGGTCAGCTCGGCCGGGAGCAGTCGCTCCGGCGGCACGTTGCTCTGCACCAGCTGGGCGCCCCGCCCCTCCGGAGTGAGATAGCCCACCCGCAGGTTCGCGCCGCCCTCGACGGTACGGAAACTGGCGCTCACCGTACGCCAGCCGGAGCCGAGCCCGGACGGCTCGGTGACCGGGAAGACGTTCGCGGCGCGGGCCTGCTCGTAGGCGGGGGTGGCGTCGACGGTGGTCGGCTGCTCGCCACCGAGGAAGCCCCGGTAGAAGGCGAGCAGCAGGGCGATCGGGACCAGCAGCACCAGCAGGGACAGCGCCATGTCCTTCGGCGACCGCTCTGAGCGGGGTTTCTCCACCCGACCGGCACCCGCCGGCGGGGTCGGCTCGGCGGGTACGCGGTCGGCAGGCTGTGCGGGCTCCACCGGCCCATTCTCGCAGCCGCCCGGTGGAGCGATCCCGCCCACCATCGCCCCGCCCCGTCTCCGGACCTGGCATCGTGTGAGGATCAGCGACAAAACCGGCCGGGGCGACCGAGCCCCTGCCGGTCCACCCCGCACCGTCGCGAGGAGGAGGCCGCCATGACGAACACCAGGACGCGGATCCCACAGGATCTCGACCGCAACCTCGCCCTCGACCTGGTCCGGGTCACCGAGGCCGCGGCGATGGCCGCCGGCCGGTGGGTCGGCCGGGGCGACAAGGAGGGTGGCGACGGGGCAGCCGTCGACGCCATGCGCAAGTTGATCAACTCGATCCAGATGCGCGGCGTCGTGGTGATCGGCGAGGGCGAGAAGGACAACGCCCCGATGCTGTTCAACGGCGAGGAGGTGGGCGACGGCAGCGGCCCCGAGGTGGACGTGGCGGTGGATCCGGTCGACGGCACCACGCTGATGAGCAAGGGCATGCCCAACGCGCTCGCGGTGCTGGCCGTCTCCGAGCGGGGGGCGATGTTCGACCCGAGCGCCGTCTTCTACATGGAGAAGCTGGCCGTCGGTCCGGCGTACGCCGACGTGGTGGACATCGAGGCCGGGCCGGCGGAGAACATCCGGCGGATCGCCAAGGTCAAGGGCACCGACGTCGCCGAGGTCACCGTCTGCGTGCTGGACCGTTCCCGGCACGAGGATCTGGTGGACGAGATCCGCCGTACCGGGGCGGGCATCCGGTTCATCTCCGACGGCGACATCGCCGGCTCGATCGCCGCCGCCCGGGGTGAGTCGGGCGTCGACGTGCTGATGGGCATCGGCGGCACCCCGGAGGGGATCATCTCCGCGTGTGCGCTCAAGTGCATGGGCGGGGCGATGCAGGCCAAGCTCTGGCCGCGTGACCCGCAGGAGCGGGAGAAGGCGCTCGCCGCCGGGCACGACCTGGACCGGGTGCTCGGCACCGACGACCTGGTCACCGGGGACAACTGCTTCTTCGTGGCGACCGGGGTCACCTCCGGTGACCTGCTGCGCGGGGTGCGTTACCAGGACGGCGGGGCGTACACCCAGTCGATCGTGATGCGGTCCAAGAGCGGCACCATCCGGGTGATCGACTCGTACCACCGGTTGGAGAAGCTGGCCCTCTACTCGGCGGTGGACTTCGACGGCAGGCCCCTGGCAGAGCAGGAGTGACCGCTACCGGCACGGCGACCCCACCCGTCCTGTCCACCTCCCGCCGGATCGCCGGGATCGGCCTGGCGACCGCCGCCGGCGTCGGGGTCGCCGTCCAGTCCCGGATCAACGGCGAGCTGGGCGTACGCCTGGCCGACGGGATCGCCGCGGCGGTGGTCTCCTTCGGCCTCGGGCTGCTGGTGCTGCTGGTGCTGGTCCCCGCCCTGCCCGCCGGGCGACGTGGGCTCGCCGAGCTGCGCGGGTCGTTGCGCTCCGGCGCGCTGCGCCCCTGGCAGTTGCTGGGCGGGGTGTGCGGGGCGTTGCTGGTCGCCACCCAGGGGCTCACCATCGGGGTGCTCGGCGTGGCGGTCTTCACCGTGGCGGTGGTGGCCGGGCAGTCGGCCAGCAGCCTGGCCGTGGACCGGGCCGGTATCGGACCGGGCGGGCGCCAGCCGGTGACCGTGGCCCGGTTGGCCGGCGCGGTACTGACCGTGCTTGCCGTGTTGTTGGCGGTCGGTGACCGGCTCGGCGACCCGGGCACGCTGGCGCTGGCCCTGCTGCCGTTGCTCGCCGGGTTGGGCCTGGCCTGGCAGCAGGCGGTCAACGGCCTGGTCCGGGCGGCGTCGGGCAGCGCGCTCACCGCCACCCTGGTCAACTTCGCCGTCGGTACGGCGGCCCTGCTTGTCGCCTTCGGTGTGGAGGTGGCGGTCCGGGGCGGCCCCGGTGGCACCCTGCCGACCGAGCCGTGGCTCTATCTGGGTGGCCCGATCGGCATCGTGTTCATCACTGTCGCGGCGGCGATCGTCCGCTTCACCGGGGTGCTGCTGCTGGGGCTCGCCACCATCGCCGGTCAGGTCGTCGGGGCCGTCGCGCTGGACGTGGTGCTGCCCACGGCGGCGTCGCACCCTGGGCCGGCCACCCTGGCGGGTGCGCTGCTCACCCTGGTCGCGGTGCTGGTCGCGGCGCTCGGCCCGGCACCCCGGCGCTGACCCGCGACCCGCACCGAGGGTCAGCGGGCCGCACCGGCACCCGACGCGACCGGCGTGCCGGTCGACGCGGTGAGCGTGCGGACGGTCGTGGCCAGCGCCTCGTCCAGCGGGGTCGCTGTGATGCCCAGGGTCGCGGTGGCCGCCGTCGAGTCCATCACGAAGGGCCTGGCGAACTGGTGCGCGGTCTCCCGCAGCTCACGGGCGAACGGGTCGGTCAGACCCCCGAGCCAGAGCAACGGGTAGGGCACCCGGGTCAGCCTCGGCGTGGGGGCGTCGGCCAGCTCCGCCGCCCGGCCGGCCAGCTCGCGGGCGCTGACCGCCGGGGTGCTGGGCACGTGCCAGGCCCGTCCCCAGGCCCGCTCGTCGGTCGCGGCGGCGACCAGGGTGCGCACCACGTCCCCGATGTACGTCCAGGTGTGCGGGGCGTCCCAGTTCACCGGCAGGAAGACCCGTTGCCCGGCGAGCACCTTCGGCAGCATCAGCATCGGCAGGGAGCTGCCATCGGCACCGAGGTAGTCCGAGCCGCGCACCTCGGTGATCCGGGCCCGGCCGGCGCGGTGGGCGGCGAGCGCGTCGGCCCACATCCGGTTGCGGACCCGCCCCTTGGTGCCGGTGGCGGCGAGCGGGGTGTCCTCGGTCATCGGCGCGTCGACCGGGCCGTACCCGTAGAGGCAGCCGACGGTGGCGAGCACCGCGCCGGTGCGCTCGGCGGTGGTGAGCAGCGCGGCGGCCAGCGGCGGCCAGTCGGTGGCCCACCGGTGGTAGGCCGGGTTGGCGCAGTTGTAGAGGGCGACCGCTCCCCGGGTGAGGGCGGTCAGCCGGTCGGTGTCGGCGGCGTCGGCGGCGATCCGCTCGATCGCCGGGTGGGCGGGGCCGGTGCCCCGTCGGGTGACCAGGCGGACCTGTTCGCCCTGCTCGGCGAGGTGGTGGGCGGTGGCGGTGCCGACCGGACCGGCACCGATGATCACGTGCAGCGACATGGGAACACCTTTCGGAGCGGGGGACTGAATCGAGAGCACTGCTCTCGTTCAGCTGCGTCCAGCATGGCCCACTGCCACCTCATCGTCAAGAGCAGTGCTCTCTCTTTTGATTGCCGCTCTGAACCGTGGCAGAGTGAGGTCATGCCGGCTTCCTCGATCCGCGCCCGGGTCCGTGCCGAGATGATCGACGAGATCAAGGCGGTGGCCCGTCGCCACCTCGCCACCGACGGTGCCGACCTCTCGCTGCGGGCGGTCGCCCGGGACATGGGCATGGTCTCCTCCGCGATCTACCGCTACTTCCCGAGCCGCGACGACCTGCTCACCGCGCTGATCATCGAGGCGTACCACGCGCTCGGCGACGCGGTGGAGGCCGCCGACGCCGCCGCCGACCAGGCCGACCTGCGCGGACGCTGGCACGCCGCCTGCCGCGCCGCCCGCGCCTGGTCGCTGGCGCACCCCGCCGAGTACGCCCTGCTCTACGGCAGCCCGGTCCCCGGGTACGCCGCTCCGGTCGACACCGTGCTGCCCGCCCAGCGTCCACCGCTGACCCTGATCGGCATCCTCCGCGACGGGATGGCCGACGGCCGGCTCACCCCGCCCGACGACGAGCTGCCCGAGCCGGTCCGCGCCGACCTGGCCGAGGTCGCCACCGGTCTCTTCCCCGGTCTGCCCGCATCCCTGCTGGCCCGGGGCATGGCCGGCTGGACGCAGCTCTTCGGGCTGATCAGCTTCGACCTCTTCGGTCGGCTGGATCCGGCCCTCCCGCACCGGGACGCCTATTTCGACCACCAGACCGGCCTGATGGCCGACCTGATCGGCCTGCCCTGACCCGGGCCGGTGCCAGGCGGCCGGTGCCAGGCGTTTCGCCGGGCCGGGCCGACCCGGCACCCCCGGCGGATCGGCCGGCACCGGCGTGGACGCCGGTCAGCCGGCGTCGGAGGAGTGGCCGGGGAAGAGGTGGGCCGCCGGGTCGATGGCCACTGCGGCGTTGTTGACGGCGGTGGCGGCCTCACCGAAACCGGTGGCGATCAGCCGTACCTTGCCCGGGTACTCGGTGATGTCGCCGGCGGCGAAGACCCGGGGGAGGTTGGTCGCCATCGCGCTGTCCACCACGATGTGCCGCCGGTCCAGGCGTAACCCCCACTCGGCCAGCGGGCCAAGGTCGGCGGTGAAGCCGAGGGCCGCGACGACCGTGTCGACCGGCAGGGTCTCCGTCGCGTCACCCCGTACGGTGATCTCGGCGGCGGTCACCGTGTCGTCGCCGTGCAGCCGGGTCACCTCGGCGTTGACCACGACCCGCACCGGTAGCGACAGCACCCGGGCCACCGTCCCGGCGTGCGCCCGGAACCGTTCGCGACGGTGCACCAGGGTCACCGAGCGGGCCAGCGGTTGCAGGGTCGCCGCCCAGTCGAACGCGGAGTCGCCACCGCCCACGATCAGCACGTCCCGGTCGGCCAACCCGGCCGGCTCCGGTACGAAGTAGACGATCCCGCCGCCGAGGAAGTTGTCCGCGACCGGCAGCGGGCGCGGGGTGAAGCTGCCCAGCCCGCTGGTGACCACCACCGCGCCGCAGCGCAGCTCCTCACCGCCGGCGAGGCCGAGCACCGGTCGGCCGTCGATGTGGGCGAGCTTCTCGGCCCGGGTGCCGAGCAGGTATTCCGGGTGGTAGGGCGCGGCCTGGGCGACCAGGTTGGCCACCAGGTCACGCCCCTTGATCGCGGGGAAGCCGGCGACGTCGAGGATCAGCTTCTCCGGATACATGGCGGTGATCTGCCCGCCCGGCTCGGGCAACGCGTCCACCACCGCCACCGACAGGCCCCGGAAACCCGCGTAGTACGCGGCGAACAGCCCCGCCGGGCCGGCTCCGATCACGGCGACATCGACCTCGCGCATGGGCGTACCGTCGCTTTCCGCTGGCGATCAACGCGTGCTGATGCCGACGTTAGGCGTGCCGACCCGATCGGGCAAGCATGTCCGGGCGCTGCCGTGTGCCGGGCGGGTCGCCGGCGCTCAGGAGGTCAACGTGGACTCCACCCGGTACTCCCCGTACGGGTCGTACGGGCGACGACGCCGGAACAGGATCGCCGCGACCACCCCGCCGAGCAGCCCGAACAGGTGACCCTGCCAGGAGATCCGCTCGTCGGTGGGGAGGATGCCGAGCAGTTGCCAGCCGTAGAGCAGGCCGACCAGCAGCACCACCGCGAAGTTCCACCAGCTGCGTTCGACGATGCCCCGGGTGAGCAGCAGGCCGAGGTAGCCGAAGATCACCCCGCTGGCCCCGACGACCACCGAGTCGGGCGAGCCGGTGAACCAGACGCCGAGCCCGCTGACCAGGATGATGACCAGGGTGGACCAGAGGAACCGGCGGACGCCGGCGGCCAGCACGAAGGTGCCGAGCAGGATCAGCGGGATGCTGTTGCTGTAGAGGTGGTCGAAGCCGTGGTGCAGGAACGGCGAGAAGAACACCCCGTCGAGCCCCTGGATGCGGTGCGGGATGATGCCGGCGGCCACGTCGAGCCCGAAGCCGAGCCCCTGGTCGAGGGCCTCGATGAGGAAGAGGAACGGCACCACCGCGCACATGGCGACGAAGGCCCGGCCGAGGGACGCGTAGAACGCCTCGGTGCCGAACCGGTCGGGGTCGCCGCCCGTCGGGTGCAGGGTCACCCCACCATGGCTATCAGCATTCCGCGGCAACCGCCACCTCGGTCCCGCGCCACCGGGGGTACGACGACGGCGGGGCGGATGGTCGCCCACCCGCCCCGCCGTCGTGGTCGTCGATCAGTACCAGCCGGAACTCTGGCTCTTGGCCCAGGCTCCGCACGGGTTGTCGTACCGGCCCTCGATGTAGCCGAGGCCCCACTTGATCTGGGTGGCCGGGTTGGTCTTCCAGTCGCTGGCGACCGAGCTCATCTTGGTGCCCGGCACCGCCTGCGGGATGCCGTACGCCCCGGAGGAGGAGTTGCTGGCCTTGGGGTTCCAGCCGCTCTCCTTGGTCCAGAGCTTGTCCAGGCAGGGCATCTGGTCGATCTTGAAGCCCTCCTGCAACAGCATCGCGCAGCCGGTCTTGCGGTGACCGCTGTACGAGCTGCACGAGGCGGGGATCGGGCCGGCGAACGACTTGATCTTCGAGTCCGCCTCCTTCTCCTTGGCCTTGGCCTCCGCCTCGCGCTCCTTCTTGCGCGACGCCGCGGCGGCCTCGGCGGCCTTGGCCCGCTGGGCGGCCTCCTTCGCCGCCGCGGCGGCCCGCAGCCTCGCCTGGTATTCGGCGGCCCGCTGCTTCGCGGACTCCCGCCGGTGGTCGGCCTGCCGGTCACGCTGGTAGTCGTACTCGGCCTGGTCGACCTGGAGGCCGACCTGCGCGGTCAGGCCCTGTTGCTGGGTTTCCCGGTCTTCGCCCAGATAGAAACCGCCGGCAACGCCCACGGAGAGCAGTGCGACAGCGGCCGTACGGGCGCCGAACCGGCTCCACAGCCGACTCACGAAGTCGTCCCTTCGTCGGGGGCAAGGACGCGGCGCGGACCGGCCCGTTGACGGGCGCGGTCGTGCCACGAGCGCCCCGACCTCGGCCGGTCGCCACCGACGTTCCGGCAGAGCGGCGGCGGCCCGTCCGAAGATGGGACGAACGTTCACCAATGACCCCACCGGGACGTGGGCGCTCGTGGGACACCATCGCGCACAGTGAGGCCGATGGGAAACCCGGTACGCAAATTGTGACCTGCGCCACAAAGTGAATGCGGACGATGCGGGGTGGAGTTCACCCCTGGACAGGTCAGCCCGGAATGTCCTCCAACAGATCCGTCACCATCGCCGCGATCGGGGAGCGTTCGGACCTGTTCAACGTGACGTGCGCGAAGAGCGGGTGGCCCTTCAACGCCTCGATCACCGCCGTCACCCCGTCGTGCCGGCCCACCCGCAGGTTGTCCCGCTGGGCGACGTCGTGGGTGAGCACCACCCGCGAGCCCTGCCCGATCCGGGACAGCACGGTGAGCAGCACGCCGCGCTCCAACGACTGCGCCTCGTCGACGATGACGAAGGCGTCGTGCAGGCTCCGCCCCCGGATGTGGGTCAGCGGGAGGACCTCCAGGATGCCCCGCGAGGTGACCTCCTCCAGCACGTTCTCGTGCACCACCGCGCCGAGGGTGTCGAAGACGGCCTGCGCCCAGGGCGACATCTTCTCCGACTCCGAACCGGGCAGGTAGCCCAACTCCTGGCCGCCGACGGCGTAGAGCGGCCGGAACACCACCACCTTCTTGTGCCGGCGGCGCTCCATCACCGCCTCCAGCCCGGCGCAGAGCGCCAGCGCGGACTTCCCGGTGCCGGCCCGGCCGCCCAGCGACACGATCCCGATCGACTCGTCCAGCAGCAGATCCAGCGCGATCCGCTGCTCGGCCGACCGGCCGTGCACGCCGAACGCCTCCCGGTCGCCCCGGACCAGCCGGACCGTCTTGTCGGGCAGCACCCGGCCCAGCGCCGAGCCCCGGGTGGAGTGCAGCACCAGTCCGGTGTGACAGGACAGTCCGGCGGCGGCGTCCAGGTCGAGGCAGTCACCGGCGTAGAGCCGGCCGATCTCCTCCTCGCCCAGCTCCAGCTCGGCCATCCCCGTCCAGGTCGGATCGCTTGCCTGACCGTGCCGGTACTCGTCGGCCCGCAGACCGACCGAGGCGGCCTTGACCCGCAGCGGCATGTCCTTGCTGACCAGGGTCACCTCCCGCCCCTCGGCGGCCAGGTTCAGCGCCACCGACAGGATCCGGGCGTCGTTGGACTCGTTGCGGAAACCCGGGGGCAGGACGCCGTCGTCCGAGTGGTTCAGCTCCACCTTGAGCGTGCCGCCGGACTCGTTGGCGGGCACCGGATGGTCCAGCCGACCGTGCCGGACCCGAAGCTCGTCGAGCATGCGTAGGGACTGGCGGGCGAACCAGCCCAGCTCCGGGTGGTGCCGCTTGCCCTCCAGCTCCGAGATGACCACGAGGGGCAGGACCACCTCGTGCTCCGCGAAGCGGTGGAAGGCCGCCGGGTCGGAGAGGAGCACCGACGTGTCCAGGACGAATACCTGGCCTGCTGGTCCGGGCTCCTCGGGGCCGGGCGGAGCGGCGGCCGTCGTACGGCGGCTCCGGGTGGATCGGCGGGTCGTGGCAGTCGCGGCCGGGATCTGGTCGACACCGGCGGGCGTACGGCGAGTCGTCACAGGCCTGCTCCGACGGACGGGCATCCGCCGTCCGCGTTCCGCCTCCTCCGGTGCCCGGGGACACGGGGTCGGATGCGGAACCCCGTGCGCGAGGTCGCAGATCCGGGCTGGCCGGCTGACCCGGGAGAACCCCGGGTCATGCCTAGACGCTAGCGGCGTCGGGCCGCCGCGGCTAGAGGGCGGACCAGGATCTCCCCGGCCGGGTGGTCACCGTCGGCGGACCGGCCGGGATGCGGCCCCCTGCGCGCATCCCGGCCGGTGGGACCGCGTCACCGTCTCCGACGCGGTCTGCGTCGGTACCCGTCCGCCGCGGACGTCGTACCGACGCGTGCCGGCTCCTGCGGTTCAGCCCGGCCGGCGGACCAGGGTGCCGGTCGGATGCCGACCGGTGACCGGGCCCGGTGGGGCCACCACCGGGCGCTGCGGAGCCGCGACCGGGCCCGGCGCAGCGGCGAACGAGGAGCCGGTGTACGTGGTGCCCTGGCGGACCGCCGGGGCGGGCAGCCCTGAGGTCGGGTGCGGTACGGCCGGGGGAAGCGCGGCGGGGGGCGGCACCGCCGGGGCGGCCAGGGCCGAGGCGAGCACCGCCTGGGCCTCACGTCGACGCCGGTTCCAGGCGCCGCGGTCCCCGTCGAAGTAGCCCTGCCGGTAGCCGAAGCGGTACCCGATCCGGTAGCTGAGCTGACCGTGCAGGCGACCGGCCGCATAGCTGGTGGCGCCCAGGACGAGCACGAGGAACAACGCGAGGAAGGGGCTCATCGGGCGGCTCCGGCGGGCCGCGTCGGCCGGGTCACCTGTCCTCCGGCTCGACCGGGCTCGGATCGACGACCAGCAACCGTTCCAGGTCCTCGGTGCTGACCTCCTCGACCAGCTCGACGCTGATCCGGCAGCCGTCCAGCACCACCTCGGCCATCGAGGAACGGCGGATCTCGCCACCCGCGTCGTAGACCCGGACGCTCATCTCCGGGCAACCGAGGTGGGCCCGCCAGGCGTCCCACTCGTCCCGGTCGCCGACGCTCAGTGACAGGTAGCGGCAGCCCCGGGCGAGGTAGAGCCGCCAGGGTGCGCTCAGTCCCGCGGCGACCCCCTCCGCGATCAGGCCGAAGGCCTGGGACCGGGTCGCGAGTTCGGTCACCACACACCCCTCGTACCGGGGGCGTTACGCATACGCGCAAAGATCGTCTCAAGCACGAGACACACCGTAGATTGTCCCATGAGCGTGACAGTATCAGCTTTTCGTCCGGTTTCCCCCGACCTGAGATACGGCTATTATGCCCAGGTAATGACCTATGCGCGGGCCGCCGACGACCGGCAGACCGCGCCATGAGGGCGTCTCATATGCGTGACAAAGATCCGCCCCGGACAGGCCGGACGGGCGCTCCGGTCGTACCGTCACGGGGTGACCGAGACCGCCCCCGCCCGGAAGATCGCATTCGCCACCTTCATTCGCCGGGCACTCGACGACGCCCGGGCGATGCGGGCCTGGACCGGCACCGAGGTCTCCCGCCGCACCGGCGTCTCCCGACAGACGATCAACCGGTGGGTTCGCGGCGACTGGGCCAGCGACCCGGAGGCGGAACGGGTGGTGGCCTTCTGCGAGGGACTGGGCCTGAACCCCGCCGCAGCCTTCGCCGCTCTCGGCTGGGACCGGGCCGCCGCCCCCCGGGGCACCGCCAACACTCCCCCGATGGACCCGGACGTGGAGGCACTGCTGCGCCGGCTGGTCGATCCGGCGGTGTCGGACGCGGAGAAGTTCCACATCCGGGAAACCATCCGTTACCTCGCATACCGCCCCACTCTCCCGGTGGATGTCCGAAATGGCGGCGAGCAGGCCGGGTAGTTCCTCAGATAGCGAAAGAACGCCTGAGTAGACCTGATCGTTTCCCTCCCGGGGCCGCAACGGGCACGCTAGCGTCCGTATTCGTACTGCTTGGGCTCGTCGTCGGCGGGGGGACGGGCAAGGCCGAACTCAGCCCTGCGGGACAGAAGGAGGGGTCTGTCCATGACCCTGAAATGGGGGGCGGTCCTGGTCGCGGCAGTGTCCCTGACCGCCTGCGTGACCGCGAACCTGATGGCCGCCGTGGGGGCAGGCGAACAGATTCCCCTGGTCGTCAACCTCTTCGCTCTCACCACCGCCGGCACCGCCGTCGTCCTGGCCGTGGTCGCCGAACTGCACGCCCGGCTCGACGACCGGGTCAGCGCACTCACCGAGTTCCTGGTGGCGCGGCTCAACGAGATCGAGCACCGCACCGGCGACCGGAACACCGGCTTCGTCGAGGGTTACCTGCTCAACCAGGGTCGGCAGGCCACCGTGGTGCCGTTGGGACGGCGCGGACGGGGTGCCGCCGAGCAGTGAGGACATTCACCGACGGCGTATCCCGACGGTGTCAAGAAGCCATTCCGAAGCCACGAATCAGCCATCACCCCCGGGGTACGCTGTCGCCCGTGCCGCCGTTGAATCTGGGTAACCAGCAGCCGCAGACCCCGCTGGATGCTGAGCACGCCTGGCGTACCACCGCCGAGCGGGCCGCCGACACCGTCCTCTTCTTCGACTTCGACGGCACCCTCGCGCCGGTCGACGACGATCCCACCGCGGTACGCCCTGCACCGAAGGTGCTCGCCGCGCTGGAAGCCCTCGCCCCGGTGGTGCAGCGGGTGGCGATCGTCTCCGCCCGACCCGTCGACTTCCTCCGTGACCACCTCGGCGGCCTCACCGGAATCGACCTCTACGGCCTCTACGGCCTGGAGCACAGCCACTCCGGCGGCGAGACCGTCACCGAACCCGCCGCGCTGCCGTGGGTGCCCACCATGGCCGAACTCGCCGACCTGGCCCGCGCCGAGCTGCCCGCCGGGGCGCTCGTGGAGTTCAAGCGGCTGAGCGTGGCACTGCACTGGCGTACCGCGCAGCAGCTCGGCCCGGCGGTCGAACAGTGGGGGCGGGCGCAGGCCGAGCGGCTCGGGCTCAGGGTGCAGGCCGGCCGGATGGTGCTGGAGCTCAAACCCCCCGTCGACCGGGACAAGGGGCTGGTCATCGGCGAGGTGGTCCGGGACGCCGGCGGCGCCTGGTACTTCGGCGACGACGTCTCCGACATCAAGGCGTTCGCGGCGCTGCGCGCCAGGTCCGCCGCCGACCCGAGGTTCCTCGGCGTCTGCGTGGCGGTGGCCAACCCGGAGACCGGTCATGAGGTCGCCGAGGCCGCCGACCTCACCATCGACTCACCCGCCGCGCTTGGTGACTTCCTGACCCACGCCCTGCGCCACCTCACCTGAACGCGACCCCACCTGGCCGCGACCCCACCTGGCCTCGTCTGACCGGCGGAGGCCGCGTCTGACCGGCGGAGCTGTGGTCAGGTGCCGTAGCGGCGTTGGCGGGTGCCGTAGGAGCGCAGGGCGCGCAGGAAGTCGACCCGGCGGAAGTCGGGCCAGTTGAGTTCGCAGAAGTAGAACTCCGAGTGCGCCGACTGCCAGAGCATGAAGCCCGACAGCCGCTGCTCGCCGCTGGTCCGGATGATCAGATCCGGATCGGGCAGGCCCCGGGTGTAGAGGTGCTCGGAGATGTGGTCGACGTCCAGCGACTCGGCCAGCTCCTCGATGGTCCCGCCCTTGGCGGCGTGCTCCACCAGCAGTGACCGGACCGCGTCGGCGATCTCGCGCCGTCCGCCGTACCCGACGGCGATGTTGACCTGCGCGCCGCCGGTGCGTTCCCGGGTGCGTTCCTCGGCGGCCTTGAGCGCCTGGGCGTGCTGCGTCGGCAGCACATCGAGCGCGCCGACCATCCGCAGCCGCCAGGGGTTGCCCTGCTCGGCCAGCTCGGTGGTCAGGTCCTCGATGATCTGGAGCAGCGGATCCAGCTCCTCCGCCGGCCGGGACAGGTTGTCGGTGGAGAGCAGCCAGAGCGTGACGTGGCCGACGCCGGCCGTGTCGCACCAGCGCAGCAACTCCTTGATCCGCTCGGCGCCCATCCGGTGCCCGTCGTTCGGGTCGACGAAGCCCATCTCCCGTGCCCACCGGCGATTGCCGTCGCACATCACGCCGACGTGCCGGGGCACCGGTCGACCCGCGAGCCTGGCCGTCAACCGGCGCTCGTAGACGGAGTAGAGAAGTTTCCGCAGAGTCATCACCCTTGAGCCTAGCGACCCACCCCCACCCTCAGTGCCTCGGACGCCGCACCTGCACCGTGATCAAGAGAAATACGTCATCCACCGGCCGTCCGATGACCGAAACCTCTTGATCACCGGGGTCCGTCCTCTCCGGTGCGGGTGGCTCGGTGGAGGGCGTAGAGGGTCAGGGAGGCGGCTGCCAGGAGGGGGGCGCCGTCGCGGATCAGGCCGTCCAGGCCCAGCAGCCACCAGCAGAGGGGAAGGTTGACCGCGAGGACGCCCAGGGTGATCGCCACCAGCAGGCGGCGGGCCCACGGTCGGCCACGCATCAGGAACGCCGTGCAGAACAGCACCAGGTAGCTGACCACGATGCCGGCACCGAACCAGAGCAGCACCACAGGTACGGCGGCGAGTCGGCCGTCCAGCACCGCGCCGCCGGCCACCAGGGCGGGCACCAGCGTCAACGGGCTGTACGTGAAGGCGGCCACCCGGCTGGTGAGCAGCCAGCCGGTGACCTGGGGGCGTTTCGGGGCGACCTCCCGCCAGGTGATCGTCCCGCCCTCGACCACCAGACCCTTGCGGTGCCGTACCAGGTGCCCGGCGACCGCGTCCGAGCGGTAGAGCAGCACGACCACGGCGACGCAGAGCGCGGTGAGGACGGCGAAACCGAGCAGGCCGGGCAGCGGTGGGACGCCCTGCCGGGGCACCACCAACCGGCCGACCGCGAAGACGGTGGTCACGGCGAGGATCAGCCCGAACGGCTTCGCCCCGGCCCGCCCCCGGTTCACGTGCCCGATCAACACCAGGAAACCCAGCGAGCGCAGCATCGCCCAGCCGGTGCGTACCGCCAGGCCGAACTCCTGCTCCGGGGCGTACCACCAGTTGAGCAGCTCGACCACGACGGTGGCGGCGGCGGTCGACGCGAGCAGGGTGGTCAGCGCCCGGACGGCGGACGGCCGCCGGACCTGCGGGGTGGTCACGGCGGCCGTCCTCATGACTTCCGGTGTTGCCCGGCACGGGTCACCGGCACACCTGTTACTTCTGCGGCTGTTCCGCGTCGAGCCGGGCCCGCAGCGCGTCCAGCTCCGACCAGAGGACGGCGGGGAGCTTGTCACCGAACTTCTCGAACCACTCGGTGACCAACGGCAGCTCGTCGCGCCACTCCTCCGGGTCGACCTTCAGCGCGATCCGGACGTCCTCCGGGGTCATGTCCAGTCCCTCGACGTCCAGCGCGTCGGCGGTCGGGACCATGCCGACCGGGGTCTCCACCGCGTCGGCGGTGCCCTCGATCCGCTCGACGACCCACTTGAGCACCCGTGAGTTCTCGCCGAAGCCCGGCCAGAGGAAGTTGCCCTCGGCATCCTTGCGGAACCAGTTCACGTAGTAGATCCGGGGCAGCTTGGCGGCGTCCCCGTCGACGCCCTTGCCCATCTCGATCCAGTGGTTGAAGTAGTCACCGGCGTGGTAGCCGATGAACGGCAGCATGGCCATCGGGTCGCGCCGCACCACACCTACCGCGCCGGACGCGGCGGCGGTGGTCTCCGAGGAGAGCGTCGCCCCCAGGTACACCCCGTGCACCCAGTCCCGGGCCTCGGTGACCAGCGGGATGGTGTCCCGGCGACGACCGCCGAACAGGATCGCGTCGATCGGCACCCCGTTGGGGTCGAAGTACTCGTCGGACAGGATCGGGCACTGGGTGATCGGGGTGCAGAACCGGCTGTTCGCGTGGGAGGAGAGCTGCTCGCTCTGAGGCGTCCAGTCGTTGCCCTTCCAGTCGACCAGGTGGGCCGGCGGCTCCCCCATCCCCTCCCACCAGATGTCCCCGTCGTCGGTGAGGGCGACGTTGGTGAAGATCGAGTTGCCCCGGTCCAGCGTCCGCATCGCGTTGGCGTTGGTCTTCCAGTCGGTGCCCGGGGCGACCCCGAACAGGCCGTACTCCGGGTTGACCGCGTAGAGGCGGCCGTCGGAGCCGAACCGCATCCAGGCGATGTCGTCGCCGATGGTCTCGACCTTCCAGCCGGGGATGGTCGGCTCCAGCATGGCCAGGTTGGTCTTGCCGCAGGCGGAGGGGAACGCGCCCGCCACGTGGTAGACCTTCCCCTGCGGCGAGGTGATCTTCAGGATCAGCATGTGCTCGGCGAGCCAACCCTCGTCCCGCCCCATCACGCTGGCGATCCGCAGCGAGTAGCACTTCTTGCCGAGCAGCGAGTTGCCGCCGTAACCGGAGCCGTAGGACCAGATCTCCCGGGTCTCCGGGAAGTGCGAGATGTACTTCGTCTCGTTGCACGGCCAGGCCACGTCGGACTGGCCGGGGGCGAGCGGGGCGCCGATGGAGTGCAGCGCGTGCACGAAGTCGGCGTCGTCACCCATCGCGTCGAGCACGCTGGCGCCCATCCGGGTCATGATCCGCATCGAGGCGACCACGTACGGGCTGTCGGTGATCTCGACGCCGAACATCGGGTTCTCGGCCTCGACCGGCCCCATGCAGAAGGGGATGACGTACATCGTCCGGCCGCGCATCGCGCCCCGGTAGAGGTCGGTCATCGTCCGCTTCATCTCGGCCGGCGCCATCCAGTTGTTGGTGGGGCCGGCGTCCGCCTCGTCCACCGAACAGATGAACGTGCGCTCCTCGACCCGGGCGACGTCCGTGGGGTCGGTGCGGGAGTAGAACGAGTTCGGCTTCTTCTCCGGGTTCAGCCGGACCAGGGTGCCGTTGTCGACGAGTTCGTCGGTGAGACGCCGCCACTCCTCGTCGGACCCGTCCACCCAGACAACCCGGTCCGGCGTGGTCAGTTCCGCGATCTGCCGGACCCAGGCGAGCAGCTTGGGGTGGGTCGTGGGGGCCTGATCGATCCCCCGCACAGTAGCCGGAGCAACCATGACTCATCTCCTTGTGGTCGACGCTGACCGATTTATGGGATGCACGAGTCTCGGCGGACGCGGGCCGCGTCGCCTTCGTGGAAACCTGGGATTGGCCTCAGCGTAAACCGGGCGGACCTGCGCGTCAGTGGGACTGGTTGTGAACAACTGCACAAGGTGCGGCCCGGCTGCGGTAACACGAGCTGATACCCGCTTTCACGCGCACTTTCACGCAGATCCTTCGACGAACTGTCGGCGACTGCGGGAACGGCCGACGGGAAACGGCGGAACCGGGCGGTCGGGCGGACCGGTCCGCGTCGCGGCGACAGGTCGCCGGTGGTGCCCCGTCCGGACAGCCGGGAACCGGTACGCTCGCGGGGTGGCCGCGACGATGACCGGGGACCAACCGGGCACCCCGCAGACCCGCCCGGGTCTGGTCCGTTCGTTGCTCGACCGGTTCGGTCATCTCATCCGTGAGTTGAGCAAGTTCGCCACGGTCGGCGGGGTGGCCTTCCTGGTCGACTTCACGCTGTTCAACTACCTGACGCTGGGCCGGGGCTTCGAGCCGGTGACCGCCAGGGTCGTCTCCACGGTGATCGCGGCGACCGTGGCCTTCGTCGGCAACCGGTTCTGGACCTGGCGGCACCGGGTCCGCTCCAACCCGGCCCGTGAGTACGCGCTCTTCTTCTTCTTCAACGCGGTCGGCCTGGGGATCGCGGTGGCCTGCCTGGCGGGCAGCCGCTACGGGTTGGGCAGCATCTGGCCCGGTGTCTTCCGCACCCCGTTGGCCGACAACATCGCCAGCTACGTGGTGGGCACCGCGCTCGGCACGCTGTTCCGGTTCTGGTCGTACCGACGGTTCGTCTTCGTGGAAGCGGGAACTCCCCCGGTTCCGGAGGCGACCAGCGACCCGTCGTCGTCCGGGGCGTGACCGGCCGCCCACCCCGTCCAGCCGGAGAATCCGGCATCGTCCACTGCCCTAAGGTGTTGCGCATGCGTCTTGTCCGTCTGCTGCCCGAGCGCTGGCAGAAGTTCATCCGCGAGGCGCTCAAATTCGGCATCGTCGGGGGCGTCAACACCGTCATCAATTACGCGGTGTTCAATGCCCTCGCACTCACGGTTTTCGTCGACGGTCAACTGAAGGCGACGGTCATCGCCACCATCGTGGCGACCATCACGTCATATCTGATGAATCGTCACTGGACGTACCGGGATCGACCCAAATCGGCACTCCGGCGGGAATACGCCCTCTTTTTCCTGTTCAACGGTGCCGGCCTGATCATCGAGCTGGGGGTCCTCGCGGCGGCCAAGTACGGCCTGGGGTTCAACAGCCTGCTCGCGCTCAACGTGGCGAAGACAGGCGGTGTGCTGCTCGCCACCCTGTTCCGCTTCTGGTCCTACCGGACCTTCGTCTTCCAGCCGGTCGCCCAGCACGCCGAGGAGACCTGGCACTCCATCAAGCGGGACGAGTGGGACACCATGGCCGAAATGGACCCGGTCGCCGAGCTGGCCGAGTCGGTAAGCGAACTGGAGGAGGCCCAGGACCAGCCGGACCAGCGGCCCGCCCCGGCCACCGAACCGACGCCCAGGCCCGCTCCGGCCACCGAACCGACGCCCAGGCCCGCCCCGGCCACCGAGCCGGTGTTCCCACCGGGTCCGACCACCGAGCCGGTGTTCAAGCAGGCCCAGGGCGGAAGCGCCGGTCTCGGCCGGGCGGCCGGCGGCGGCGACCTGAACGCGGAGCTGGCCACCGAGCTGCGCGTCGGCACCAACCGCGCGCCGCGCTCCTGACCGAACCCGATCGACCACGGCCCCGGGGGAACCCCCGGGGCCGGCGCGCAGGCCCGAAGAGTGTCAGCCGGTGGTGTCGCGCAGCGGCTTGCCGTCGCGCATGTCGGCCAGGATCTCGCGCATCTCGCCGTCGCCAAGCGTGTGCTTGTCGTGCTGCGCCTCCACCAGCTCGTAGAGGGTGGTCTGGACCCGGTCGACCCGGGGCACGTCGACGAGCACCGACTGGCCGCGTTCCCCGGCCGACTCGATGGTCAGGGTGCCGCAGCCGAGCAGCCGCTCGACGAAGCGCTGGCTCATCGAGTGGTCGTTGATCCGGGCCAGCGGCAGGTCCCGCCGGTGCCGGGAGAAGACGCCCTCCTGGAGCAGCACCCGCTCGTTGGTGAACAGGTAGTGGGTGGTGCGCCAGACCAGGAACGGCCACAGACCCAGCCAGAGCGCCGCGATCAGGAACAACCCGGCGACGACGTAGAGCGCGATCGTGCCACCGTCACCGTCGGGCAGCAGGAGCCAGCCCGCCACCACCGCCGCGACGCCGACGACCAGCACCAGGATGGGCCGCAGCAGCGCCTTCCAGTGCGGGTGCAGGTGCAGGACGACGTGCTCGTCCTCGGTGAGCACATCTTCGGGGAACGCCACGGGAACCTCCTAGCCGACAACCGGACGCGCTGACCGTAACCGGTCGACACGACCCGTCGGATCCGACGGTCGGCCCGCCGTGCACCCCCCGCACGAACCGACCGGAGGCGGCCCGGCCGCCGACCCGACCGGAGGCGGCCCCGGTCACCGCAGGTGCAGCACGTCCCCGGCGGCCAACCGGCGCTGGCCGGCTGCGGTGTCGACAAGCAGGTGCCCGTCGGCGTCCACGCCGGTGGCGAGCCCGGTCAGCGCGGATCCGTCGGGCAGCAGCACCCGTACCTGCCGGCCCACCGTGGCGCAGGAGGCCAGGTACGCCTCGCGCAGGCCGCACGCGTCGGCGTCACCGCCGGCGACCCGCCACCTGTCGTACCAGTCGGCGAGGGCGCGCAGCAGGGCCCGCAGCAGAGGATCACGATCGGTCGCGGTGGCACCGGCGAGTTGCAGCGAGGTGGCCGGCACGCCGGTCGGGTTCTCCGGCAGCTCGTCGGCGCGCAGCGTCACGTTCAGCCCGACACCGAGCACGATCGCGGGCGGCTCCGCTCCGCCGGCCGCCGGCACCGCCTCGGCCAGGATGCCGGCGCACTTGGCGTCGCCGATCAGCAGGTCGTTGGGCCACTTCAGGCCGGCGTCCAGCTCGGCCAGCAGGGAGACCGCCTCGACCAGCGCGACACCGGCGAGCAGGGGCAGCCAGCCGTACCCGGTCGGGGGGGCCGGTGGCCAGTCGCGCTCGGTGACGGCCTCGCCGGGCCGGAGCAGCACGCTGGTCGCGAGGCCCGCCCGGGGCGGCGACTGCCAGGCCCGACCGCGCCGGCCCCGGCCGGCGGTCTGCCGCTCGGCGACCACGACCAGACCCTCCGGCTCGCCGGCCCGCGCGGCGTCGGCCGCGTCGGCGTTGGTCGAGCCGGTCTCGGCCCGCAGGTCCAACCGCCGCCAGGGCCCCAGCGGCGCGGTCAACGCCCGGGACAGCCGTGCCGCCGACAACGGCGGTCGGTCCAGATCGGTGTACGGCGAGCCCGGCATCCCGCCAGCCTACGGGCCGGGCCGACCCCGCCGCCCCGCCAGCCTGCGGCGGAGGTCGCTGAGGCGTACTGCACAGCGGCGCGGGCCTGAACCATCGTTATATTCCCAGGGTGACTACCGAGACCGGGACCAACATCCACAGCACCGCGGGCAAGCTGGCGGACCTGGAGCGCCGGGTCGACGAGGCGGTGCACGCGGGGGCGCGCGGGGTGGAGAAGCAGCACGCGCGGGGCAAGAAGACCGCCCGGGAGCGGATCGGGCTGCTGCTCGACGAGGGCTCCTTCGTCGAGCTGGACGAGTTCGCCCGGCACCGGTCCGCCAACTTCGGGCTGGACCGCACCCGCCCGTACGGCGACGGGGTGGTCACCGGTTACGGCACCGTCGACGGCCGGCAGGTCTGCGTCTTCGCGCAGGACTTCACGGTCTTCGGTGGCTCCCTCGGCGAGGTCTTCGGCGAAAAGATCGTCAAGGTGATGGACCTGGCCATGAAGATCGGCTGCCCGGTGGTCGGGATCAACGACTCCGGTGGCGCCCGCATCCAGGAGGGCGTCGCCTCGCTCGGCCTCTACGGCGAGATCTTCTTCCGAAACGTCCGGGCCAGCGGGGTCATCCCGCAGATCTCCCTGATCATGGGCCCGTGCGCGGGTGGGGCGGTCTACTCCCCGGCGGTCACCGACTTCACCGTGATGGTCGACCGGACCTCGCACATGTTCATCACCGGCCCGGACGTCATCAGGACCGTCACCGGTGAGGACGTGGCGATGGAGGAGCTGGGCGGCGCCCGCACCCACAACACCCGCAGCGGCAACGCCCACTACCTGGCCGCCGACGAGGACGACGCGGTCGACTACGTCAAGGCGCTGCTGTCCTACCTGCCGTCGAACAACCTCGACGAGCCCGTCGTCTTCGACACCCCGGCCGACCTCGACGTCACCGACGCCGACCGGGAGTTGGACACGCTGGTCCCCGACTCGGCCAACCAGCCGTACGACATGCACCGGGTCGTCGCGCACGTCCTCGACGACGGGGAGTTCCTGGAGGTCCAGCCGCTCTACGCGCAGAACATGCTGGTCGGCTACGGCCGGGTCGAGGGTCGCCCGGTGGGGGTGGTCGCCAACCAGCCGATGCACTTCGCCGGCACCCTGGACATCGCCGCCTCGGAGAAGGCGGCCCGGTTCGTGCGCACCTGCGACGCGTTCAACATCCCGGTGCTGACCTTCGTGGACGTCCCCGGTTTCCTGCCCGGCACCGGCCAGGAGTGGGACGGCATCATCCGTCGGGGCGCGAAGCTCATCTACGCGTACGCCGAGGCCACCGTGCCGAAGGTCACCGTGATCACCCGCAAGGCGTACGGCGGGGCGTACGACGTGATGGGTTCCAAGCACCTCGGTGCCGACCTGAACTTCGCCTGGCCGACGGCGCAGATCGCGGTGATGGGGGCGCAGGGCGCGGTGAACATCCTCTACCGGCAGGAGCTGGCCGCCGCCGAGGATCCGGCCGCCGTCCGCGCCCAACGGATCGCCGAGTACGAGGACACCCTGGCCAACCCGTACATCGCCGCCGAGCGTGGATACGTCGACGCGGTGATCCCGCCGCACGAGACCCGTACCCAGATCGTCCGGGCGCTGCGGGTGCTGCGGACCAAGCGGGAGACCCTGCCGCCGAAGAAGCACGGCAACATCCCGCTTTAGCCGGCCGCCCCGGCCGCCGGCGGCCCGCCCGGCGCGGACAGGTCAGCAGAGCGGGGGCCA
The DNA here is from genome assembly GCF_055517075.1 of Micromonospora sp. DSM 43699. Taxonomy (NCBI): domain Bacteria; kingdom Bacillati; phylum Actinomycetota; class Actinomycetes; order Micromonosporales; family Micromonosporaceae; genus Micromonospora; species Micromonospora sp. DSM 43699. The sequence continues at coordinate 18,675 of NZ_JBTMMT010000054.1, read as the reverse complement.
CGCGGGCCGGTCAGCAGGGCGGGTCGGCGGCCGGGCAGAGCCGTCTCGCGGCCACCTCACCCAGGTCGATCAGGTCGGCGTAGTTTATCCCGGGTCCGGTGCCGTCGACCCGGTCGGCGACCGTGTCCGGGGCGGGCACGACCACGGTGACCAGGTCACCGACCCGGACCACCAGGGTGGTCTCGACGGTGGGGGGCCCGCCGACCGGCTCCCCGTCGGTCTGCGTCCGGGGTTGCAGCGCCACGTGCCGCAGCAGCACCGACTGGTCACCGGCGAAGTCCCGCACCGACGGCTCCCACCGGTGCTCCTGCTCCGTGCGGACCGGCTGCCGGCCGGTCGTCAGGGTGGACGCGGTAAGAGTCCAGTCCGGACACGCGTTGAGCAGCCGGTCGATCTCGCCGAAGAGCCACCGGCCCCGGGTCAGCTCGATCCGGTAGACGTCCTGGGTCAGCACCGGCCCGGCCGAGGCGTCGGCCCGGTACGACGGCCGGAGCAGGGTCTGCGAGCGGGAGGCACGCGACACCGGCAGTTGGGCGGCGACCTCGCGTTCCCGCCCGCACGATTCGAGCAGCGGGTCGACCCGGACGGTCTCGCCCAGCCCGGTCTCGCCGAGCCGTACCCCGGTCTTCGTGGGCAGTTCGGCGGGGGTGAGCAGCGCGTCGAGGGGGATCTCCACCCGGGACGGGGCCGGGGCTCCGGCGACCGGTGCCGAGGCCGCGACCGGGGCGGCCGGCGTCGACGACGGCACGGTGGCCCGCTCCCGCACCGCCCCGGCGGAGCCGGCGAGCACGACGAGCACCGTCACCGCCGACAGCGTCGCCGTACGACGGCTGCGGCGGCGGGCGCGGGCGCGGATCTCCGCCGGCTCGGGCCAGCCGACCTCGCGGAGATCCCGGTGCAGCCGCTCGACGAAGTACAGATCCTCACCCATCAGACCTCCTCCAGGTCAGAGACGGCGAGCAGTCCGGCGAGCGCAGCGCGCCCCCGGGAGAGCCGCGCCTTCACCGTGCCCACCGGGGCTGCGGTCTCCCGGGCCACCTCGGCGACGGGCATGCCGACCAGGTAGTAGAGGGCGAGCGCGGTGCGCTGCTCCTCGGGCAGTTGACGCAGGGCGGTGACCACCTCGAGCGTCTCGGTGCCGGGGCCGGGCATGCTCTCGGTCGCCCCGTGCCGCAGGTAGGCGCGGGCCCGACTGCGCAGGCTGCGCCAGCGGCTGACCGCGATCCGGGAGGCGACCACCCGTACCCAGGCCTCCGGGTCGTCGTAACCGCTCACCGTCGTCCAGCGCTGCCAGGCCCGGATGTACGCCTCCTGCACGGCGTCCTGCGCCTCGGCCAGGTTGCCGGTGAGCGCGCAGACGAAGGCGAGCAGCCGTTGCCGGCTGCCCCGATAGAACTCGTCGAACCCGTCGACGTCCGGCACCCTGGTACCTCCCCCGTGGCGGTCGCCTGTGACACGCACGCCGCGCCCCGGTGGGTTGCGTGTTCAGCCGGTCAATCTGGTCCCTCGACCACGCCGGTCAGCTCGGCCAGCGGGAACGTGCCGGCGGGAAGCCGGTCCCGGGCCAGCCGCCGCACCGCGACCTGCACTGCGGCGTTGGCCGGCGTGGGCACCCCGAGACGCCGGCCTAGCTGCACGATCTCCCCGTTGAGGTGGTCGGCCTCGGTGGAGCCGGCCGCCCGGGTCAGGCTCTGCCAGGTCGAGCTGCCGCTGCGCGGCTGACCGTCGACCGGCCGGGTGCCGACCCGACCGTCCCGCTCGGCCCGCTCCTCGTCGTCGCAGGGGTGCGCGATGCCCGCCGCGGCGAGCACTGTCGCGCCCTCGGCCCGGACCCGGTCGACCAGCCAGCGGGGGTAGTCCGCCCCGAACAGGGCCTGCACCCCGTTGCCGAGGTTGTTCAGCAGCTTGCCGTACTTCCAGCGCATCACGTCGTCCCGGACCGGGGCGACGAAGCCGGCCGCGGTCAGGTCCGCCGACACCGCCGCGTCGACCTTGTCGGCCCCCGCCGGGTAGCGGCCCAGGTGCAACACCCCCGGGTACGGGTGACCGCTGGCGATCACCACACCCGGATCGAGATGGGTGGCCGGCAACCAGACGCAGACCGGGTGGACGTCGGCGAACAGACGCAGCGCGGTCGGCTCGTTCGCCACCCCGTTCTGCGCGGTGAACAGCGGCAGCCGCTGCCCTGCCGTACCGCCACCGGTGACCGGGGCGTCCGCCCAGGCGTCCAGGGCGGCCCAGGTGTGCTGCGACTTGACGGTCAGCACCAGGACGGTGTCGGCCGGCAGCGGCTCCGGCCCCGGCCCGTCGGCGGCCGGCCCCCGCCAGGTCACCGCCCGGTCCGGGGTCCGCAGGGTGAGGCCCTGCCGCCGGATCGCGTCCAGGTGCGCCCCGCGCGCCACCAGCGTCACGTCGCGCCCGGCCTCCCCCAGCAGTACGCCGATGGTGCCGCCGACCGCGCCCGCCCCGATGATCACGTATCGCATCCCACCGATTCTGCCCCTACTCGGCGAGGTCGGCGATCCGGTGCCGGTCCGTCCGCCGGTGCCGGTCCGTCCGCCGGTGCTGCCGGCGGCCCGGCGCGGGATGCCGCTGGTGGTGCGGTCGCCGTGGAGTGGCCCGGGCGGGCGGCTTCAGAGCGGGATGCCGGCCTCGGTGAGCAGGGGGCCGGCCAGCAGCACCGCGCCGACGGCGAGGGCCAGCAGGTTGACCAGCCCGAAGACGACCACCCAGAGCAATGCCGGGAAGGGCGTCAGCCGGGCCAACTGGTCGGCGTCGGATTCGGGCATCCGGCCCCGGCTGCGCAGTCGTTGCAACTCGAAGACCGGCCGGACCCCGCCGAACAGCAGGAACCAGACCGACGTCCAGGCGAACACGGCCTGCACCTGCGGGGTGGCGTACCAGGAGACGACGAGCACCACACCGCCGGTGACCAGCAGGGAGAGCACCCCGAAGACGTTGCGGACCAGCAGCAGCATGGCCAGCAGCAGGGCCACCGCGACCCAGAGCAGCAGGGTGATCCGGTTACCGCCGAGCAGCCAGGCGCCGCCGAGCCCGACCAGCGACGGCGCGACGTACCCGGCGAGCAGGGTGAGGATCATGCCGGGGCCGGTGGGGCGGCCGGCGCTGAGGGTGAGCCCGGAGGTGTCCGAGTGCAGCCGGATGCCGTGCAGCCGCCGCCCGGTGAGCAGCGCCGCCAGGGCATGGCCGCCCTCGTGCGCGATGGTCACCGCGTTGCGGGCGATCCGCCAGGACGACCGGACGGCGACGACCACCAGCGCGGCCAGCGCGGTGAGCAGCACCAGCAGGGGCGGCGGGTCGGGTTGGGCGCTGAACAGCCGGTCCCAGAGGTCGCCCAGCCCGTCGATCGACACCATGGCCGGGGAGCCTACCCGGCCGGATCGCGTCGCTCGCCGGTCGTCGCCTCGTATCGTGTGAGACTGACCGGACGGCGAGCGGAGCGGGAGGTGAGGGCCAGTGAGCGCGGCTCCCCTGGAACACCACGTCGGCCTCTGGACCGAGGCCGACTACCTCGCCATGGGCGACACCCCCCACCGGATCGAACTGCTCGACGGGAGCCTGATCGTGAGCCCTGCCCCGAGCAAGCGGCACCAGCGGGTGTCTCGCCTGCTGGCCAACAGCGTCGAGGCCGCAGCGGGTCGACTGCTGGTGTTCGAGGCGGTGAACCTCCGGCTGGGGGTGGACCGGATCGTGATTCCCGACGTGGTGGTCGCCGACACCGACGACGAGGGCACGGTGGTCGAGGCCGGCGAGGTCGCTCTGGTCTGCGAGATCGTCTCGCCGGGCAACGCCGCCGCCGACCGCCTGGTCAAGATGCAGCTCTACGCGATCGCCCGCATCCCGTGGTACCTGCTGGTCGAGCAGGACGGTGACGCGTACTCGCTGCGGCTGCACCGGCTCGACGGCACGCACTACATGGAGGACCAGGTGGCGAAGGCCGGTGAGACGCTGAGCCTCACCGAGCCGTTCCGCTGGCAGCTCGACCCGGCCGCGCTGCGCTGATCCGACCCGGCCCACCGGCTGACACCGCCTCTGGCCTGCCCTGACCGGTTCGGATCACCCGCGTCGCATTCGACCCTTGTCGATGAAAGTTTCCTTAAGCCCTCTTGCGATCAAGGGCAGGAATCTCCAAGGATTGGCGTCAATCGATTGGCGTCCCTGGAGGAATCCATGACCCGTACCAGATTCTCGTTGCGCCGGCTGTTCGCCGCCGGTCTCACCGTCGCCGCCACCGCGGCCGCGGCCCTCGTCGCCACGGCCGCGCCCGCGGCCGCCGCCACCACCGCCGGCGTCGACGTCTCCCGCTACCAGGGCACCATCAACTGGACCAGCGTCCGCAACGCCGGCATCGAGTTCGCCTTCATCAAGGCCACCGAGGGTACGACCTACAAGGATCCGAACTTCAACGCCAACTACGTCAATGCCTACAACGCCGGGGTGATCCGCGGGGCGTACCACTTCGCCCGGCCGAACGTCTCCTCAGGCGCCACCCAGGCCGGCTACCTGGTCAGCAACGGCGGGGCCTGGTCGGCGGACAGCCGTACCCTGCCGGCCGCACTGGACATCGAGGCCAACCCGTACAGCGGCGGCACCTGCTACGGGCTGTCCACCACCGGGATGCGCAACTGGATCCAGGACTTCCTCAACACCTACCGCTCCCGCACCGGCCGGTACGCGGTCATCTACACCACCACCAGCTGGTGGAACCAGTGCACCGGCAGCTGGACCGGCCCGTGGGCCAACCACCCGCTCTGGCTGGCCCGTTGGGCGAGTTCGGCGGGCACCCTGCCCGCCGGTGCCCCGGTCTGGAGCTTCTGGCAGTACACCAGCACCGGCAGCGTCTCCGGGATCAGCGGGAACGTCGACCGCAACTACTGGAACGGTGACCGCTCCCGGCTGGTCGCGCTGGCGAACAACACCTGATCGACGCGGCACACCGGTCGGCGGCAGCGGGATCGGTCATCACCGTACGGTCGATGACTGGTCCGGCTGCCGCCGTCGTGGTGGTGCCGACGTGTCGGTCTGCCGACTCAGGCGCTCCTGCGGGTGGTCAACGGCACGCTCACGGCGTCCGTACCGGTCAGCGCGGCCCGCCGGCTCAGCCGCCAGGCGGCGACACCGGCGGCGGCGACCGTCACGACGACCAGCGAGACCAGCGCGGTCAACGGGGCCACCCCGGCGCTCAGCAGCAACAGGACGACATCGCCGAGGGCGACGAGCATCCACAGTGCCAGTCGGGGCCGGGCGTCCCTGCGTCGGTAACTCATCTCGGTACCTCCTTCCGTCGTCCCAGGACAGGTACCCCGAACGACGCAAGGTCATGCGAAACGATTTCACCCCGGACGGGAATCCCCGGATCAGTTCTTCCGGTCCGGCACGAACCGGCTGGTGATCAGGGCGAAGTTGTCGAGGTTGGCGTTCCAGTCCTTCTCCGCCACCTCCCAGCGCATCCCGTAACCCCGGTTCGTGGCGGTGACGAAACCCCTGTTGCGCACCCGGAGCCGGGTGTTGTCCCGGGTCTCGTACCAGTCCCAGTCGGCGCAGGTGCGATAGCCGCCGCACGCCTTGATGTCGATGTACTGGTAGTTCTTGACGTAGTTCTTCCGGGCCGATTCCTTGCTCTTCCAGTCGGCGACCGCGTCCTTGAGCGGGCTGGACGTCCACTGGATGAACAGCTCCCGCACCCCGCCCGGCTCGGTGATGACCACCGAGTCGGAGCGGACGCTGCGTCGCCAGCCCTTCGGCACCGGCACGCTGAACGTCGGCCCCTTGTACATCTCCCAGCCCTCCGGCAGCGCGTTCGGATCGGCGGAGGGGGTGGCCGACGGGGTCGGGCTGGGCGCGGCGCTTGTCGGTGGCGGGGCCGCCGGAGCCGACGTCGGGGCGGCGGAGGAGGTCGCGGCACTTGTCGGGTCGGCCTGCGGGGTGCCGTCCCCCGGGTCGTCGGAGCGGGTCAGCAGCGGGACGACGAGCGCCAGCCCCACCAGCAGCACCGCCACCAGCGCACCGATCAGCAGGTTGCGCCGCTTGTGGTCCGGTGGCGTCCCGTCGTACACCGGGACGGACGCCCGGCCGGCGGGGCCGGCGGGCGGACTGACCGGCGCGTCCAGCACGGCGGTGGGGTTGCCCGGCGGGGGTGGGACGACCCGGCCGGCACCGGCCGCCGGGGTGACCTTGCTGGTCGGCCCGACAACCTTGCTGGTCGGCCCGGCACCGGCGTCGGCCGGCGCGGCGACCTTGCTGGTCGGCCCGGTGTCGGCAGCAGTCGACGGTACGACGCTGGTGGGCGCGTCGGCCGGCGGGTCCACCGTGCTGGCAGGTGCGGCATCGGCATCGGCCGGCGGGGTGACCTTCGTGGTGGGTCCGGCGTCCACACCCGCCGGCACCTTCGCGGTGGCGTCCCCACTGGCCGTCGACCCGGCAACCGGCGACCCGGTGACGGTGGTCTCCTCCGCCGCCTGGGACGCCGCCGCGCCACTGTCGTTCGCGGCCTTCGCGGCGCTGCTGCCGGACGTGGCCTTGGCGGCAGCACCGTCTGATGTGGCGTTCGCGGCGGCGGTGCCGGCTGCGGCGGCGGTGCCCGCCGCAGCGGCCCGGTACGGCGGGGTCCCACCCGCCGGGCGGGGTGCCGGCACCACCGGTGCGCGTGGCTCCCGCGGACCGTTAGGCCCGGGTCGGCGTACCCCGTCGAGCAGTGAGATGCCCCTGGCGCGCTTGCCAGCGGCCCGACGCAGCATGCGCTCCGCGACCTCGGCGGTGATCCGCTCGGCCGGGTCCTTGCGGAGCAGGCCGGTCAGCACCGGCTTCAGCGGGCCGGCGTTCCTGGCCGGCGGCAGCGGTTCGGTGGCCAGCGCGGCCAGCGTGCCGATCGCCGACGGCCGGGCGTACGGCGACTTGCCCTCCACCGCGGCGTAGAGCGTCGCCCCCAGCGACCAGAGGTCCGCCTCCGGACCGGCGGTGCCGTCCCGGGCCCGCTCCGGCGCGATGTACGCGGGCGAACCGAGCACCATGCCCGTCCGGGTGACGTTCGGGTCGCCGGGGATGGTGGCCAGTCCGAAATCGGTCAGCACCACCCGCCCGTCGGTGCCGAGCAGCACGTTGCCCGGCTTGACGTCCCGGTGCATCACACCCGCCTTGTGGGCGGACTTCAGCGCGCCCAGCACGCCCAGGCCGATCTCCACCGCGCGGGCCGGCGGCACCGGCCCGTCCTCGGCGAGGGTGTCCTGCAACGACTTCGACGCGACGTACTCCATGACGATCCACGGGTCGCCGTCGGTGCGCAGCACGTCGAAGATGCGGACCACGTTGACGTGGTTGAGCCGGGCGATGGCCCGCGCCTCACGCAGCGACCGCTCGCGCATCTCGCGGCGCTCGTCGTCGGTCAGACTGGGCGGCGGGACGAGTTCCTTGATGGCGACGTCCCGGTGCAGGACCTCGTCGCGCGCCTTCCAGACCCGGCCCATGCCACCCTGACCGAGCGGCGAGAGCAGCCGGTACCGGTCAGCGACGAGTTGGGAAGGCACATCAGACATCGGTGAGACGGTACCCGGCCCCGCCGACGCGCACACCGCCGGCACGCCACTGTGCGACGTGGGTCAACTTGTCGACGCGTACCCTGGCGTCATGTCTGCCGAAGAGCCGCTGTTCCGGATCGTCCGGGGGATCCCGACCGTCGAGGAACTTGCCGCACTGGTGGGCGCGATCGCGCTCCGTTCCCGGCCCGCCGGCACACCCGGGCCGGTGACGAGGTCCGAGTGGGCCTGCAGCGCCCGTCCGGTCGGCGTCGCCCCGGTGACCGGTCGCGGTGCCTGGCGCGCCTCCGGCCTGCCCCGCTGACGGCCTGCTCTGCCGGACGTCGGGGCTGCCGGTCGGGGCTGCCGGGATCGCCGCGCACCCACTAATCTCACTCTGGGAAACGGTGTCGTGACAGTCGGGAGGACCAGTGATTCCTGAGGAGGGCCGTCCAGCTTCCTGGCTGGGTGACTACGGCGGCATCGAGGCCGACATCCGACAGATGCGGGAGTTCGCCGACCAACTCCAGACCGAGGTCGAACGGAACTACACCCCGCACCTGCGCTACATCGCCGACGACATGACCGCCGCCGTGCCCAACCCGTGCGACGCGTTCATCGAGCTGGTGCACTTCCTCCAGGCGCACTGGGAGACCCAGCAGGCTACCTCCGACCTGGTGCACGGCCTGGCCGGGGCCACCGGGCGGCTGGCCGCCGCCGCCAACCGGATCGCCACCGACTACCAGGGCGCCGACGCCTTCGCCAAGGCCCGGGTGACCGACGTCGAACGCGCGTTGCACGGCGCGTACGCCACCCCGTCCACCCTCGCCGGCCGTTCCTCGTGGACGGCGCCCGAGCCCAACAGCCCAGAGAATCCGGGTCCGGTGGTGCTGCCGTGATCGAACGGGGCAGCGGCCGCACGTCCGGCCTCACCGACTGGCAACTGATGGACGTGCTCAGCATGTGGGCCTGCCTCCAGGACCAGGAGACCCAGGGGCACTGGAAGCACGTCACCGGGTGGCGCAAGGTCTGCGACCTCGCCCAGGCCCACCTGCGGCGACTACGGCAGTACCGCAGTGGCCTAGCCGAGGCGTGGCCGCCCGCGACCAATGCCGCCGCCCGGACGTACCTCGGCGAGCTGGACGAGCTGATCAGCAAGGTGCAACACACCCACGACACAGCCGCCGCCAACCACGACGCCCTCGCCGCCGCCGCCCGCGCCATCGACAGCGCCAGACCGGAGATCAAGCGGCTGCGCGACGACTACGCCACGAAGCTCAGCCGGAAGCGAGGGTACGAGGCGACGCTCGCCGACCTCAAGGCGGCAGCGGGCAGCCGGGTGGTCGACCCGCCGGTGACCGACGCGGACCTGGAGAAGTTGAATGTGCAGGCGCGCGGGATCATGTTCGGGCTAAGTGGAGAACTCCAACAAGCCCAAGTAATGCTCCAGAAACCCCCTCCCGTGCGACCCACTCGCGACCTGGGAACTGCGGATGCTTATGGCAATTCGACCTCAATGCCAATAATTCCTCCAGTCACTCCCATTCCAATTGATTTGTCGACAGCAATACCCTTGGGAGTTAAACGGTCGAAAACCGCAAAACCAGCCTTCGTCCCATCATCTCCGATCGGCGGACCCACGCTCGGAGGCATCGTTAAATCACCCCCGCCGACCCCAACTCAGGGAGCGAATCGGGGACTCCAATTAGGGGCATCCCAACCTCAGCCAGGCTCTGGCCTGCCACCGATATTTACAGCGGGACAAACGGGGCCGATTAATGGAGATAGCACAACGCAGGGACGCCACAACCCTTTGAGCCGATCTTCTGCTATTGACAAAAACGCCACCCCCCATGCGAACACTCCACCGAGAGCTACACCCTCCAGCAGCATAATTGGCGGCACGCACGGAATGGGAATCGGCCAGCCGGTAAACAATGGCGCTCCACGACGTGTTAATCCAGTCGGCGGGGTGATCGGAGGTGGCGGCGCCGGACTTGCCCCTACGGGAGGTGCCGGAACGAGGCCTGGCGGCGGGAGGGGAAGCCAACTCGGAACACTCGGCGGCTTCCCACCTGTAGGCGGAAGTAATAAGACGGGCAGATTTCCCAATTCTTCGACAGAAAGTGATTTACCGGACAGCAGTTCAACGCGCCATTGGGATCCCGACCATCCCTGGGCAACCGACAAGGGGGTACCACCGGTGGTTCATCCCCCAGAAGAGGAAGGGCCGATCGACCCAGGCCCCGCCATTGGTTTCAACCGGTGAGCATCGGCGACGCATCTGGCTTTCTGCGCCACCTCGCGGTAACGCAGATAATCTGCATACTTGCAATAGCGGCACCTGCCGTTGCAGCACCTAAGAGCCAAGATCTGATACGCGGTGATCAATGGCACTTGGAATTTTTGAAAGCCAATAAAGCGCATCGCATTAACCAAGGAAATGGGTCACTGGTCGCCGTGCTAGACACTGGCGTAGCACCCCATCCAGACCTACAAGGCAACCTACTTGCAGGAACTGATACAATTCCGGGAGGAGTCGGAGACGGTCACGGCGACCGCGATAGCCACGGCACTGGAATGGCAGGATTGATCGCGGCGCATGGCCATCAAGGCGGTACGGGAGCGCTCGGGATTGCGCCAAAAGCGCAGATTCTTCCGGTTCTTTCCTCGCCGCCTGATGGGAATGTAACCCCGGACGCCCTAGCCGAAGGGATAAAATTTGCAATCGAGCGCAACGCGAATGTGATAAGCATCTCCAGCGTCGGCGACAAGAATGCATACCTAGATCAGATGATCGCTCGCGCCCTTGCCTCGAATATTGTCATTGTAGCTGCCGCCGGCAATCTTCCCGACGATACAAGGGTAGGTTATCCCGCTTCTGTTCATGGAGTGGTCGCCGTAGGCGGAGTAGACAGAAAGGGGGAACACGCGCCTATTTCTGTGAGTGGGCCGGAGGTTGATGTTGTCGCGCCTGCGGTTGACATCTACAGCACCAGCATCAACGGTAAGTACCGCAAGGGCACCGGTACGTCTGACGCCACTGCGATTGTGGCTGGTGCGGCGGCCTTGGTCCGGTCGAAGTACCCCTACCTCCCCGCTTCAGAGGTCGTACACCGACTCACGGCCACCGCCGTCGACAAGGGCCCGCCCGGTCGGGACGACGAGTACGGCTACGGCGTCATCGATCTGGTGGCCGCCCTCACCGCCGACGTTCCACCCCTCGGCTTCGAAAGCGCCACGGCCACCGCGCCGAACACCGGGGCGACGAGCGCAGCCGCGCAGCCGGCCGGCGGGAACAGCGACAGCGGTGCCACCGTACGAGGGTGGGCCACGCTGGGGGTGATCGTGGCCGCCGGGTGCGGATTCCTGGTGTGGCGTCGACGTCGACGTGCCGACGACCCGCCCCCGCGGATCAGCCGGTAGCGTCGGCCCCGTGTCGAACTCCCTACCGCTCCGCCTCGTGCTCGCCTCGCAGAGTCCCGCCCGCCGCAAGTTGCTCCAGGCCGCCGGGATCGAACCTGACGTCCTGGTGAGCGGGGTGGACGAGTCCCAGGTGATCGCGGACCGGGCCGAGGATCTCTGCCTGGAACTGGCCCGGATGAAGGCGCAGGCCGTGTCCGACCGGCTGCGCCCCACGCCGGACGAGCGGACGCTGGTGCTGGGTTGCGACTCGGTGCTCGCGTTCGACGGTGAGATCCTGGGCAAGCCGACGGACGCGGCCGACGCGACCCGGCGGTGGGGTCGGATGCGCGGGCGCAGCGGGGTGCTGCACACCGGGCACTGCCTGGTCGACGTGGTGCACGAGTCCCGCGCGGAGGCGGTGGCCTCGACCGTCGTACGCTTCGCCGACGTCACCGACGAGGAGATCGCGGCGTACGTGGCCACGGGTGAGCCGTTGGCGGTGGCCGGGGCGTTCACCATCGACGGGCTGGGTGGGGCGTTCCTCGACGGGATCGAGGGTGACCCGGGGACGGTGGTCGGGTTGTCGTTGCCGCTGCTCCGCCGGCTGCTGCGCGATCTGGAGCTGAGCATCACGGACCTGTGGACGAAGGTCGCGCCGGGTGCCCAGGAGGTCGAGTCGCTGGGCTAACGTCCGGTCATGACCTCGAAGTCGTTGCCGCTGACGCCGGAGCTACACGCCTACCTCGTCGCCCACGGTTCTCCGCCGGACGAGTTCATCCGTGACCTGGCGGCGGAGACCCGTGCGGTGCTGCCGGAGCACTCCGAGATGCAGGTGGCACCGGAGCAGGCGGCGTTCCTCACCTTCCTGACCCGGTTGCTGGGGGTGCGGCAGGCCGTCGAGGTGGGTACGTTCACCGGGCTGTCCTCCCTGGCGATCGCCCGTGGGCTGCCCGAGGACGGCAAGTTGACCTGCTTCGACATCTCGGAGGAGTACACCGGCATCGCCCGGTCGTACTGGCAGCGCGCGGGGGTGGCCGACCGGGTCGAGTTGCGGATCGGCCCGGCTGCCGAGCGGCTGCGGGAGCTGCCGTACGAACGGCACCTGGACTTCGCCTTCATCGACGCCGACAAGACCGGCTACCCGGTGTACTGGGCGGAGTTGGTGCCCCGGATGCGGCCCGGCGCGGTCATCGCAGTCGACAACACCCTGCGCGGCGGCCGGGTGCTCGCCCCACGTGACGCCGCCGACCGGGCGATCGCCGCCTTCAACGACGAGGTGCTGGCCGACGTCCGCGTCGACGCGGTGATGCTCCCCCTCGCCGACGGTGTCACCCTCGCCCGGGTGCACTGACCGCTCGGCCGGGGGTCGCCTGCCGAGATCAACTCCCCTGGGCCGATACAGCGGTGTCGAGCGCACGTCGACACCGCTGTATCGGCGACATTGAGGCGGTCAAGGGCGCACGGGCCAGGTCGAGATCGGGTGAGCCGGGCTCTCGTCAGCGGACGCTGCGGGCGAACTGCCGGGCCGCCCAGAAGACTCCGGCGGCGGCGAGCACCGCGATGATGGCCAGCCCCTGCCACACCTTGTCGTTGCCGAGGTCGCCGGCGAACAGCGCCCGGGTGCCGTCGACCGCCCAGGAGAACGGGTTCCACTCGGCGACGCCCTGGAGCCAGCCCGGGGCGAAGGTCAGCGGGAGCAGGATGCCGGAGAGCAGCAGCACCGGCTGGGCCAACGTGTTCATCAGCGGGGCGAGCGCGTCCTCGCTCTTGACCTTGAGCGCGACGCCGTACGAGACGGCCGAGGTCATCAACGCGATCAGCGCCAGCAGCAGGTATGCCAGCAGCAGGTCGCCGATGAAGACGCGCAGGTCGAACAGGAGCGCCAGCAGGGTGATGATCACCGCCTGCACGAGCAGCGAGACGACGTCGCGCAGGGAGCGGCCGAGCAGCAGGGCGAGCCGGCTGATCGGGGTGACCCGGGACCGCTCGATGACCCCGGCGCGCAGCTCGGCGATCAGGCCGAAGCCCTGGAACAGCCCGCCGAAGATGGCGAGCAGCACCAGCAGACCGGGTACGAAGATCTTGTAGGCGGCGGCCTGGGTGGGCGCGTTCAGGGCCGGCTTGAGCAACGGGGCGAAGAGCAGCAGGTACATCACCGGCTGGAAGACGCCGACGAAGACCCAGACCGGGTTGCGCAGCAGCAGTTGGAGTTGGCGTTGGAAGATCAGCCAGGTGTCGCGGGCGAGTTTCATGCGTGGTCTCCGGGGTCTCAGGACTCGCGCAGCGAGCGGCCGGTCTTGGTGAGGAAGACGTCGTCGAGGCTGGGGCGGTGCAGCTCGATCGAGCTCATGGTCAGCCCGGCGTGGTCGAGCCGGCGCAGGATCTGCGGGATGGCGGTGGTGCCCTCGTCGACATAGAGGCGCAGCCCGCCCTCGTCGACGGTCTCCAGCTTGTTGAGGTATTCCTCGCCGTCGAGGAGTTGGGCGGCCTGCGGGGTGCTCGCCACGTCCAGGCCGACGAGCACCACGTCGCCGGAGATCTCCCGCTTCAGCGCGGCCGGGGTGCCCTCGGCGACCACCTCGCCGTGGTCCATGATCGCGATCCGGTCGCAGAGCGCGTCGGCCTCGTCGAGGTAGTGGGTGGTGATGAAGACGGTCATCCCCTCGGTACGCAGCCGGCGGATCTCGTCCCACATGTGCGCGCGGCTCTGCGGGTCGAGGCCGGTGGTCGGCTCGTCCAGGAAGACGATCTTCGGCTCGTGGATGATGCCGAGGGCGATCTCCACCCGCCGTCGCTGGCCGCCCGAGTAGGTCTTGCACTTGCGGTCGGCGTACTCGGTGAGCTGGAAGGCCTCCAGGGCGCGGACGGCGCGGCGGTGCGCGTCGGCCTTGCCGATGCCGTACATCCGGGCGTGCAGGACGAGCTCCTCACGGGCCGTGCACTCGTCCCAGGTGCTGCCGCCCTGGGCGACGTAGCCGATCCGGCGGCGCACCTCGGCCGGGTCCTTGCGCAGGTCGGCACCGGCGATGACGGCCTCGCCGCCGTCGGGTTCGATCAACGTGGCGAGCATCCGCAGCGTGGTGGTCTTGCCGGCGCCGTTGGGGCCGAGGAAGCCGAAGATCTCCCCCGCCGGGACCTGGAGGTCCACCCCCCGTACCGCGTCGACCGTTTTTGTCTCCCGACCCTGCCGGGAGCGGAACGACTTCCGCAGCCCCCTGGTCTCGATCATCTCTGCTCCTGGTCGTCCGGGCCGGGTCGTGCCGGCCACCCTCTGCCCCCGAGGCGTCGTTCGACGCGCTCCCCACCATCGGGCCGGGAGCAGGCTAACGCGATATAGCTTCTATGGTCAACGTTGATTATTGCTTTTCCTGGCCGGGTGACGGACCGCCGTCCGTCCAACCCGGCCAGCCCTCCGTCCCGGTCACCCCAGCAGGCAGGTACGACACTCCCGAGTCGATCCGCTCGGCGATCCGCCCGCACCACGCCACCTCCGCCTCGGCCCGGGCCAGCCACAACTCGAACATCCAGGTCACGTGCACCGGCTTGCTCCGACGCACCCAGTCCGAATCCAACGAGGCGCGCATCGACTCGACACCGGCGCGCAGCAGGTTCGCCCGGTTGCGCAGCGCCGCCGCCGCCTCCTCGCGGGGCATCGCCGGCAGGAACGAGAAGGCCGCCACGAACGGGTCGGGTGCCTCCTGCAGTTGCCACCACTGCGCCCGCAGCAGGGTCTCGAACTCCTCGTCCCCCTTCGGCGTCACCTCGTAGGTGGTGCGCGCCGGACGCGCGCCGACCTGCTCGGTGGCGACCGTACGCAACAGTCCCTCCTCGGTCAGCTTGCGCAGCGCGTGGTAGATCGAACCGGGCTGCACGTTCGCCCACTTGTCGGCGCTCCAGCTCAACAGCTCGCGGCGCACGTCGTAGCCGTGCACGGGCTGCATCCACCGGACCAGCCCCAGGATCATCATCCGAGTCGCAGACACCGTACAAGCGTAATAACCAAGTTTGACTAGCCCCCCGGCGCAGGCAGTGCGACATCCCACACTGAGTGATCGTTAGGGGTGCTCCGGGCCGGCCGATACACTCCCGAGCAGACGACCCCCGGGAGGAGCACCAGGTGCGCAAGGTTCTCATCGCCAACCGTGGCGAGATCGCCGTCCGCGTCATCCGGGCCTGCCGCGACGCCGGTCTGGGCAGCGTCGCCGTCTACGCGGACTCCGACCGGGACGCCCTGCACACCACCCTCGCCGACGAGGCGTACGCCCTGGGTGGCGACACCGCCGCCGACAGCTACCTGCGCATCGACAAGCTGATCGAGGTGGCCCGGCAGTCCGGCGCGGACGCCGTGCACCCCGGCTACGGCTTCCTCTCCGAGAACGCCGACTTCGCCCAGGCGGTCATCGACGCCCGGCTGACCTGGATCGGCCCCACCCCGCAGGCGATCCGCGACCTCGGCGACAAGGTGACCGCCCGGCACCTCGCCCAGCGGGCCGGCGCACCCCTGGTGCCGGGCACCTCCGACCCGGTCGCCGACGCCGACGAGGTGATCGCCTTCGCCGTCGCCCACGGTCTCCCGGTCGCCATCAAGGCCGCCTTCGGCGGTGGCGGGCGTGGCCTCAAGGTGGCCCGCACCCTGGAGGAGATCCCGCACCTGTTCGAGTCGGCCACCCGGGAGGCGGTCGCCGCGTTCGGCCGGGGCGAGTGCTTCGTCGAGCGTTACCTGGACCAGCCCCGGCACGTCGAGGCGCAGGTCCTGGCCGACCAGCACGGCAACGTGATCGTGGTCGGCACCCGGGACTGCTCGCTCCAGCGCCGGCACCAGAAGCTGGTCGAGGAGGCCCCCGCGCCGTTCCTCACCGCCGCGCAGCGCGCCCAGATCCACGACAGCGCCAAGGCGATCTGCCGGGAGGCCGGCTACCACGGGGCCGGCACGGTGGAATACCTGGTCGGCATGGACGGCACCATCTCCTTCCTGGAGGTGAACACCCGGCTCCAGGTGGAGCACCCGGTCACCGAGGAGACCGCCGGCGTCGACCTGGTCCGTGAGCAGTTCCGGATCGCCGACGGCGAGAAGCTGCGGTTCACCGAGGACCCGACCCCGCGCGGGCACGCCATCGAGTTCCGGATCAACGGCGAGGACCCGGGCCGCAACTTCCTCCCCGCCCCCGGCACCATCACCGCGCTTCGCCTGCCCACCGGTCCCGGCGTACGGGTCGACACCGGGGTCTCCGCCGGTGACGTGATCGGCGGCAACTTCGACTCGCTGCTGGCCAAGGTGATCGTCACCGGCGAGACCCGCGCGGAGGCGATCGAGCGGGCCCGCCGGGTGCTCGACGAGATGGTCGTCGAGGGGATGGCCACCGCGCTGCCGTTCCACCGCCTCGTCGTGCGGGACGCGGCGTTCACCGCCGAACCGTTCGCCGTGCACACCCGGTGGATCGAGACCGAGTTCGACAACACCGTACCGGCGTTCGCCGCCACCGCCGGCCCCGCCGATCCGCCGGCCCCGCGCGAGACCGTCGTGGTCGAGGTGGGTGGCAAGCGGCTGGAGGTCACCCTCCCCGCCGGCCTCGCCGGGGGTACGACCACCGCCGCGCCCGCCGCGCGCAAGCCGGCCCGCCGGGGCGGCGGCGCCACCGTGGGTACGGCGGTCAGCGGCGACGCGCTCACCTCCCCTATGCAGGGCACCATCGTCAAGATCGCCGTCGCGGACGGGGACACCGTCGCCGAGGGTGACCTGGTCGTCGTCCTGGAGGCGATGAAGATGGAGCAGCCCCTGCACGCCCACAAGGCCGGCACAATCGCCGGGCTCGCCGCCGAGGTCGGCGCGGTGCTCACCGCCGGCGCGGCGATCTGCACCATCGCCTGAACCACCTCGCGGCCCCCGGGGTGGTGTGGGCCACCGACGGCGGCGGGACGGGCCGGAAGCGGGAATGATGGTCGGGTGAGGTTCCTTCATGGCGCGGTTCCCGGGCACGACCTGACCTACAACGACGTCTTCATGGCGCCGGCCCGCTCCGAGGTGGGCTCGCGGCTCGACGTCGACCTGTCCACCGCCGACGGCACCGGCACCACCATTCCCCTGGTGGTGGCGAACATGACCGCGGTGGCCGGGCGGCGGATGGCCGAGACGGTGGCGCGGCGCGGCGCGATCGCGGTGATCCCGCAGGACATCCCGATCGAGGTGGTGGCCACCGTCGTCGACTGGGTCAAGCAGCGGCACCTGGTGCACGACACCCCGATCACCCTGGGCCCGACCGACACCGTCGGCGACGCCATCCACCTGCTGCCCAAGAAGTCGCACGGCGCGGTGGTGGTGGTCGACGAGGCCGGTCGGCCGGTGGGTGTGGTCACCGAGGCGGACACCCACGAGGTGGACCGGTTCGCCCAGCTCCAGCACGTGATGTCCACCGAGCTGCACACCGTGCCGGCCGACGCGGACCCGCGTACCGGATTCGAACGGCTCAACGCGGGGCGGCGTCGGCTGGCCCCGGTGGTGGACGCCGACGGTCGCCTGGTCGGCGTGCTCACCCGGCAGGGCGCGCTGCGCGCCACCCTCTACAAGCCGGCGGTCGACGACCGGGGACGGCTGCGGATCGCGGCGGCGGTGGGCATCAACGGCGACGTCACCGGCAAGGCCGAGGCGCTGCTCGCGGCAGGTGTCGACACCCTGGTGGTGGACACCGCGCACGGGCACCAGCAGCGGATGATCTCCGCGCTGCGGGCGGTCCGCAGGCTGGACCCGCCGGTGCCGGTGGCGGCCGGCAACGTGGTCACCGCCGACGGGGTACGCGACCTGATCGAGGCGGGCGCGGACATCGTCAAGGTCGGGGTCGGACCGGGCGCTATGTGCACCACCCGGATGATGACCGGCGTCGGTCGGCCGCAGTTCTCGGCGGTGCTGGACTGCGCCGCGGCGGCCCGGGCGCTGGGCCGGCACGTCTGGGCCGACGGCGGCGTACGACACCCGCGGGACGTGGCGTTGGCGCTGGCCGCCGGGGCGTCCAACGTGATGGTGGGCTCCTGGTTCGCCGGCACCTACGAGTCGCCGGGTGACCTCTACACCGAGCCGGACGGCCGACGCTACAAGGAGAGCTTCGGGATGGCCTCGTCGCGGGCGGTCAGTGCGCGGACCGCCGAGGACAGCGCCTTCGACCGGGCCCGCAAGGCGATCTTCGAAGAGGGCATCTCCACCGCGCGGATGTACCTGGACCCGGCTCGCCCCGGTGTCGAGGACCTGATCGACGAGATCATCTCCGGGGTACGCAGCGCCTGCACCTACGCCGGTGCCCGCACCCTTGACGAGTTCCACGAGCGCGCCCTGGTCGGCGTCCAGAGCACCGCCGGCTACACCGAAGGCATGCCCCTCCCCACCAGCTGGTAACCCCCCACCCCCCACCCCGCCCCGCCCCGCCCCGCCCGAGTTGATCAAGAACTTTACGTCACCACAACGATCATCTTTGACGCAAACCTCTTGATCACCGCCGCATCCACCCCACTCGTCCCGGTGATCAAGAGGTTTGCGTCAGCGTAGGCGGGCGGGTTGACGTAAAGCTCTTGATCACCGTCGAGAGGGGCATGCGCGGGGAGAGCGACAGTGTGGTCGGCCGGGGGCGGGGGCTGAGGCCGGACACAGACCGGTGGGGGTCAGGGTGCAAGTGGGGTGGGGGCGGGGTCAGGGTCGGGCGGATGGGAGCGGGGTGGACGCGGAGGTGGGGGTCAGGGTGGGGGTCAAGGT
>NZ_JBTMMT010000053.1:0-44594 GCF_055517075.1 Micromonospora sp. DSM 43699 | reverse complement strand
GACTCATGACCCCATCCTGGGCCGTCACGACGTCAACAGCAGTATTCAACGCTTCTCGATCCTGAACTCGCCCTGTCCGGCGGACTTGCTACGAGCCGCTGGCCCCAACTCACCCTGACAGACAGGGAAGCGGGCCGCTGCCGTGCTGGTAGTCCTGTTCACGTAGGTGCACGACGTCGCCGGGCGCGACGGCGACTACAGGTGTCATCGGCCTCGGGGTCACAGTCCGCTCGTCCAACTCGTCCGGCCGGGACACGGGCGGGATCTGCGGCCTCCGCAGTCGGGGCAGTTCAGTGCCGACCCGCACCGTCGGCACCATCGGGACTTGACCTTGAACAGGAACAGTCCGGCGGCGAAGCCGAGCATCGCGACCACCAGCAGGACGAGGGATGAAACCACCGCGTTGCCTCCCTGACTCGGCCTCTCGGTGGGGATGCAGCCCGCTTCGGGTGACGGGCTGCGTCCCCGCCGAGAGGCGTCCGAGGCCGGACGGATGGTGGGCCCCTGGGGGCGCGAGCCCACCGCCGTACCGCGCGGCTTGATGAGCCGCGCCGGCCTGACATGCTCATGCCCATAGTGCCTATGCACTAGTGAGAATGCAAGGATTGCATTCGCATGTACGTCACTTGCCTGGCCTGCCTAGAGGTTGCATCCGCACGGCGGGCACACTCTGACTACGACAGGAGCGAAGGGACATGGAGTTGTCAGCTCGACGGCAACCGCCCACCGTGCGCCTCCGGCGGCTCGCGGCGGAAATGCGCGGACTGCGTTCCGCGGCCGGCCTCACCCGCGACGAGGTCAGCGAGCAGACCGGCATCAATCCCGCAACGCTCTACCGCATCGAGACGGCCAAGGTCCGCCCGCAGCGGCGCACCCTGATGGCGATGCTGGACAAGTACGGCGTCACCGACGAGGACAAGCGCAGCGAGCTGATCGCCCTGTCCCGCCAGGCCGCGCAGCTGGGCTGGCTCCAGGCGTACGAGTCGGAACTGCCGGAGCTCTACACCACGTACATCAGCTTCGAAGCCGAAGCCCGCTCGGTCCGCAACTATGAGTCGCTCTTCGTCCCGGGCCTCCTGCAGAGCGACAACTACGCCCGCGCCGTCATCCGGGGCGTGTTGCCACTGGCAACCGACGCGGACGTGCATGCCCGGGTGGAGGCACGCATGCAGCGGCAGGAGTCGCTCCGCAAGACGGAGCCGCTACGTCTCTGGGCGATCCTCGACGAAGCCGTCCTGCACCGGCTGACCGGCGGACCAACCGTCATGGCCGAACAGCTCGACGCCCTGGTGAGTGCGGCGGGCCAACCTCACGTCACCCTTCAAGTCATCCCGTTCACCTCGGGCGCGCACGCCGGCATGCCCGGCTCGTTCGTCGTCATGGACTTCCCCGACCCAGCCGACCCCGCCCTGGTGTACGTCGACAGCATGGCCGGCGACCTGTTCCTCGAACGGGAAGCAGACGTCCGCCGCTACACCAGCACGTTCGAACACCTTCGCGCCACCGCACTCGACCCGACCAGCTCGATCAAGCTGATCCAGGAACACGCTGCCGCGATCAGTCAGGAAGGAGGTACGGGATGACCTCAGTTGACCTGTCCCGCGCCCAGTGGAAAAAGAGCACCCGGTCCAGCGGGAACGGCCAATGCGTCGAGGTCGCCGACCTCGCCGACGAGGTGGCTCTCCGGGACGGCAAGGACCCAACCGGCCCGGCTCTCCTGTTCCGCCGGGAGGATTGGACGAGCTTCTTGGTCGGCGCCAAGAACGGCCACTTCACCCACCAGTAGGCGAACGCATCCGTCGGACGAGCCCAGTCGACCATCGGCGAACATGGACGCGCTTCTGCGCATGGCTGCTACTTGTGCCACCAGTTGGGGCGTCCGCGCATTCCGTGGTGCCAGGTGTCGGCCTGAAGCCGGCTGGCGTTGATGGCCTGCTGGTCGTGCTCCGACCGATACTCGCGGTGGGGCTGGTACGGGCTCCAGTCGCCGATGAAGGGCCGTAGGTCGTCGGGTTTGGGTTCGATGTCGAAGTCGATGCCGGCGAGGGCTCCGTCGCCGCAGGTGGGATCGAGACGGGCTGCCGCGGCTCGTGCCCAGCCGATCCATCGGGCATGGTTGTCCAAGTCGTCCGGCCTGTCGGGGCCGGCTACTTCGAGGGCGTCGCAGAAGGCACGGATCTCGTTGGCTGCCGTCCAGGAGTCGTAGGCCCGCCGGAACGCCTTCTTGCGTAGGAGTTCGGCGGCCTGGGGACGGGCCTCGTCGAGGGCCGCTTGCCAGCGGCGACGCTCCTCGGCCTCCTTCCGATTCAGCTCGGCGACGTATTCGTCGTGGGCACGCTGAGCAGCCTGCTTGGCTTCCTCGTCAGCGGCGACGCCGGCTTCGACATCGCGGATGATGCGCGGAAGGCGTTTCTCCAGGGTGGTGCGCTTGTCGTCGGTCCAGGTGTCCTTCTTGTCCCAGCCATCGCGGGCGATCTCCATCCGCAGCCGACCGGAGGCCACCCGGTCGGTCTTGGGAAGCACCATCCACCGATTGCGCCGCAGCTGCCGGGCCTCCTGCTCGGTGGGCACGTGGGGGATCTCGTCGTACTCCTCGATCAACCGGACTCTGCGGCGGGTCTTGTCGACCTGGAGGTAGACCGACGGGTTCTTTGTCTTGGTGTTCACCCCGACCCGGTGGCCCCGCCGTCGGGCTTCGGCGGCGAGGCCACGGATCAGGTCCAGCGCCCGGGGGACAGATTCCTTCGTAACCTCCAGTCCGGCCGGGTTCTTCTCCAGCGCGGCGAACACGAGGCCGGGATCGGTGGTGACGCGGCGTGTGTTGAGCCGGATCCGGTTCCAATCCCTGTCGTTCGGGTCGTCGTCGTTGGATAGCTGGATGATCAGGTCTCCGGCGGCGCGGCCGGTGTGCTTGAGGTGGAAACCGGCGGGTACAAGGCCGTGCTGCTTCGCCGCGTGGATGACCCGGCGATACAGGGCACGTTCCTCGGAGTCGGGGCTCTCGACTCGCACGGTTCCGCCCTCGGCCCGCAGGCGTTCCACGAGCAGCCGGGCCTGCTCGACTGTTGCGGTGGTCGGAGGCTGCGGCGAGTCGGCCGATGTGGCGCCGCCACCGGCTGGCGACCGGCTCGAAGCCGACCCACTGCGGTTGGCGGTGATGGCGGTCCGGGTGCGCTGACGGGGTGTCGCCCTGCCAGGCGAGAGCCGGTCGGGGTGGTCGGGGTGGATGCCGTTGTCGAGGTAGAAGCGGCCGGCGTCGGTGATCTGGGCCCGCCACACACCGCCCCGGCGGCTGACGTCAACGAGCCGGCGGGTCTGCAGTGCTCGAGCCGAGTGGCGCTGGTCGAGTCCGTCGGGGCCGCTGAGATCGTCTCCGTCGCCGATCCGCCGCAGCAACAGCAGCTGGTGTTCCTTCAGCGGATCCCATATCTGCACGCCCTCGACCTTCGACTGCCAGGGCCTGATCCGCAAGGATCGACACCCTTGCGCGGGTTTGAGCTGGCCTCCCTTGCCCACGATGGGATACCGGCGCCCTTCGCCGCTACGCCCGGACAGCGGCGAAACAGATAGACGCGTATCGTCGATACGCGCTTCGTTCGTCGGGCTGCTGCCCCTAGCTTCGAGTGCGACAACGAAATCTCACAGGAGGAGGCAGCATGGCGGCGAGGCTGGCGCAGCTGGTCGGTGATCTCCCCGGGCCGTACATCATGGGTGCGATCCTGTTACCGGTGCTTTTCCTGGGCTGGGTCATCATGAGCGAGCGGCGGACCCGTCACCTCACGCAGCTGATCCGCGCGGTGCGGGGATCGGTGCGCCCGGGAGGTAGCTCCCGTGGCAGCAACCGAGAGGGGCGCTGACCATGTCCACGGTAGAGCAGCTGATGACAAAGGAGGAAGTGGCTCACGCCGCAGCCGTCACCACCCAGGCGGTGAGCAACTGGGCGCGTAGGCATCCCAAGAATTTTCCTCAGCTTGTTCGGCGCGAATCCCAGGATGGTTACCTGACGTCGGCGGTGGCGGCGTGGCTCGATGGCCGCCAGATTCCGCGTCCGGCGTTGCTGCCGGGCGAGCGTCAGGGAACGACCTACGGGGAACGGTTCCGCTCTGCGGTCGGGTATCCGGTACCACCAGCTACCGTTGATCCGATGCCTGAACCGGCGGCGGAGTTACTCGACGAGCGGTTGTGGTCGCCCCTGGAGCGGCTGCTACGCAAGAGCGAGGTACCGGCAGTCTTCGAGGCCATCGTCCTGTCCCTCCTGTGCCTACGAGATGCCACCCCTGTCGACTGGGCGGCGATATCGAGATCCTCCATCGACACGATTCATGGGGTTGTCACGCAGGCGTGGCAGCGGCAGGCGGCACCCCTTTCGACTGCCACAACAGTCCTTCGAGAGGCTCCAGCAACCGTCTACGGACGGCATCAGCTCCTCAACACCGTTCGCATCCTCTCCGACGTCCAGACACCCGGCGACAAGGTGTTCGAGTACCTGCTCGACCAGTTCGCCAGGTTCCGCCACAGCAGCCCAGACGAATACCTGGTTCCGGCTGGGCTGGCGAGCCTGATGGTGCGGATGGTCGATCCCGCACCCGGGAGCCGCGTGCACGACCCTTGCTGCGGCTTGGGAAACCTGCTGGTGGCGGCGGGGAAACACATGACGCGCATAACCGGATCGGGTTCGCCGGCGGCACTGACCGGACGGGCTGCGACGGCCAGGACCTGGAGCCTCGCCACGATGAATGCCGCAATCCACGGCGTACGGATCGACCTCGGAGATGGGCCGCCGTCGGACCCTGGGGAGATCGACGCCGAACCGGGCCGGTTCGACGTCGTGCTGCTCAACCCGCCGTTCGGCATGAGGAACTGGAGCCTTCCCACGGCCCGATCGGCACGCCCGTGGCCGTACGGCGAGCCTTCTCCGCACAACGTCACCATGGCCTGGTTGCAGGCGGCGGTCGAGGCGCTCGCGCCCGGCGGCCGGGCTGCCGTGATCATGCCTTACAACGCCACGTTCGCGCTCACCGTCCGGGAGCGGGAGATCAGGGGGGCGATGGTCGAGCGTGGAGCCGTTCGCTGTGTTGTCGCGCTGCCCAGTCACCTGTTCCGCGAGACCACGGTCCCGGTAACAGTGTGGATCTTGGCTCATCCTGGCGATACTGCAGGCGAGAAGGTTCTCTTCGTCGATGCGCGGGGAGCGACTCGCAAGATCGGCCCTACCCACCGAGTGTTGACAGATCCTGGCTGCCAAGCAGTCCTCGACGCGTATCGAGGATGGATGAGCGGGACGGCCGTCTTCCCCATTGCGATAGAAGACTTCGCCGCCACCACAGCGACGGTGACGGAGATCCGGGAGCACGACTACGACCTTCAGCCCACCACCTATCTGGATCGGCGTCGGCAAGTAATGCCCGATCCGCAGACGTCTCCGACGCTTCCCGCACTGCGGAACGACCTGGCCCGGCTGGACGCCGACGCCACGACAGCCGATTTGACCCTCGACCGCTGCCTCGAAAGGTTGGTGTCGTGGACACGCTGATCGGCCCCGTCCCGGACGACTGGCAAACGCGGCGTCTTGACGAGTGTTGCGATGTGCAGCCAGGCCCGTCCGGCACCACGTTGAGATCCTCCGCATATGTGATCGGAGGCGTCCCCGTCGTGAAGGCCGGCGACATCGGCCCCGAGGGCCTCAACCCCACCGTCAGCGTGGACGAGGAAACCGCCGAACGCCTTCGGCCACGATACGAGCTCCGCCCCGGCGACATCGTGCTGGTGCGCATCGGCAGAACAACCCAGCACACGATGGTGAGCGACCGAGAGGCGCGCTGGCTGCTCGGCGGCTCCTGCATCCGTATCCGCGCGACCCAAGACATCTCCGCGGACTACCTCGCCTGCTACCTCACTCACCCGGCGGTGCAGGAGTGGCTGGCCGAGTACACCCAGCGCGGAGTCCTGCCGACACTCAACGGGCGCAAGGTCCGGGAGATGCCGCTCGTGCTGCCCCCCTCAGCCGTTCAGCAGGGCATTGCCGAGATCGCCAGGGCCATCGACACAAAGATCCGCGCGCACAAGGACGTCATCCAGGCCACCCGAACGCTGCGCGAACTACTCATTCCGCAGATGCTCACCGGCAACCCTGTGCTGCCGGAAGCAGCCGCCAGTCGAGACGCGTGAGGACTTTGGCAACAAGGAAGTTGCGACGAAGCCAGGCTGGCGGGGGCATCGGCGCGCTTGATCAATGCGCCGATGACTACGTGAGGTTGGGGTGTGTCGAGTCCTTCAGTGGCACCTCGACGTAGGCGTCCACCTCAGCCACACCGTGCAGCCCGTATCGGCCCTGGTCGGGCACGGACGCAACTCCTGCGTCCTGTCGGCGCTCAGCACGGCGTCGGCGGCCGGACTGGCCTCGTACCGACCGCACGCCGGGCAGGAGACATACTGGGACCACCGGATCCACACCCCCTGTTGGTGCGTCCTGCTCATCAAGGGTCATGATGCCGGACGTATCGCATCTCAACTGGTACGGACAGACGGCCGCTTATCTTCGAGCAGCCAACCAGCGTCTCACATTATGAGAGACCGGGAGATTCCCTCAAGATCTTTTGGTCTGGATGGGGCGGGACTGGAGCGGACTGTTGCACACCGTGGGTGGACGCAGGTGGACAGAGGCGAATGTTCATCGCTCCGGCCAGCGCTTCGGGCCGGCCGATCCCACTTGACCGGCGTGTTCCGCTGATGCGCAATAGAGGCACGTCCTCGTGCGGCTTGAACTGGCCACCGGGCCGATCAGCGTACGGGCGGGCGCTCCCGGGTGGAGCGCTGGCTGTCGTCGCGGTCCTCGACCGGTCGTCGGCGTACGAGCTACCTGACGGGAGGTCCCCGATGAAGGATCTGGTTCCGGCGAGCTGAGCCGGCCCATCGTGCTGGACGCGTTGATGCGTGCCGCCCGGTAGCCCCGATCCCGCCCTTCGCCTGGGCTGAGGACCGGGTGGTGCGCTGGATCGTTCTCTCGCCGTTGTCAAGCAACTGTCACCCAGGGTCGTGGTTCCCGGCCGTGGCGATGGGTGCTGTCCGCTTCTGCCCTGGCCGCCTGGCTCCGCCCGGGGATGGCCGTGTTCCTTGACAACTACACAGAAACCAGTCCCCGCTACCCCCTGTGCCGTCTCGCTCGCCGGGTGAGAGAGGGCCGTGCCCGGGTCCTGCCCGGGCCCGAGGGGCGGCGGCGACACCACCGGAATGATCTCGACCCTGCGGACCGTCGACCCGGCGGTCCACGCTCACTACCCCTTCCACAAGGAGTCCCCTTGCTTCTCGCCCACCTCTCCGACCGCCGGCACCGCCTGTCGACTCGACGTCGCGGGCCGGTGCTGACAGAACCCGTCTTGATCCCCGTTCGGGGGTCAGGGTTGGCGTCCGTGTTGACGTCAGTGTTGAACCTGACCCCCGAACGGACCCCCGTCCCCCACTCACAGTGCAGGTCGCTCCGGCTGTCACCGGCTGCGGCCTGTCCTCCGACAGACCCTCCACGTCTCCGGTCTCTCCCCCGGGGTGCGTTATCCGCATCCGCTGGAATGGGGGTGACCGCCGCTGATGGTTGATCCTGTGCTGCGAGTCCAGGCCCAGCTGACCGAACGGGACCGGGTCCTGCTGGGCTGGCTGTACGACCACGGCGTGCTGACCTCGTTCCAGATCGCCCATGCCCTGTTCCCGTCGCTGGACTTCTGCCAACGGCGGCTGCGCAAGCTGCACCAGTTACGGCTGGTGGACCGGTTCCGGCCGCAGCGGCCCGACGGCGGCTCCTACCCCTACCACTACCTGCTCGACCAGCTCGGCGCCGACGTCGTCGCCGCAGACCGCGACGAGCGCCCACCCCGCCGCGACCACGCCCGCATTCAGCGGCGGCGGTGGACCTCCACCCGGACACTGACCCACCGGCTCGGGGTGAACCAGTTCTTCACCGACCTGGCCGGCTACGCCCGCACCCGCCCCGACACGGACCTGGTCCGCTGGCTACCCGAGGCCGCGTGCGCCCGCCCCGGCGCGTTCACCCGACCCGACGACCCCGCCCTGGTCCGCGCCTACCAGCCCCGGGTCCGACCCGACGGCTACGCCCTGTGGGCCGAACACGGCCGCCTGGTGCCGGTGTTCGTCGAGTACGACACCGGCGGCGAACAGCTCGACGTGCTGACCGGCAAGCTCGCCGGCTACCGGGACCTGTTCGGCACCCTCGGCCAGGTCTGGCCCGTGCTGTTCTGGCTGCACTCCACCGCCCGGGAACGCAACCTGCGCCTCCGGCTGGCCGCCGAGCCCACCGGACTCCCCGTCGCGACCGCCGCCCGCGACTACGCCGCCACTGCCGGCCTGAGCCCCGCCGACGCCGTCTGGATCGTCGGCGGGCCGCATCGGCTGCGCCTGGCCGACCTGGCCGATCACACCCTCCACACCGACCACCACCGCGACGCCATCGCCGACTGACGCCCCGCCGGTCTTGTCACGGATCTGTCGACAGCCCGCCGAAAGCGCCTGACAGATTCCAGCGAGATCGAAGTCCCAGCCGCTGACAGACTACCGAGCTACCTTCCCGCCCGACTCGACGGGCTGCAATTTGAACGAAAGGAGCAACGGATGAACGGAATCCTCCGACCCCAGCCGGTTTTCTCGCTTTTCGGAGGAACGTGGCCCACAAGCCGCACCACGAAAACGACGTCCGGAGCTATCCTGACGCACCACATCCCGGTACCGCCACCAACAACGGCGGTGCGAAGACACCCCGCACCCGCAACAGAGAAACCAGTATTCCTATGCGGATCGCGCGGATCGAAACCGTACCCATGTCCCCTACCGAACTCGACAACGCCGCCGAAGCACTCGCCGTCCTACTCAACCACTTCATCGACGACCACCCCGACCTCTTCCCGTAACCCACCCGCCGGTGGCGGCCCGCCCGGCCGCCACCGGCACCACCCTCCACCACGAAGGACACCACCGCATGGCAGCCCCACCCCTCACCCCGCCCAAGCGGCGCGGCCGACGCGCCCACCAACCCACCACAGCCGAACGCCCATCCGGCCCGTGCCGGGTTTGCGTCTACATCCGCCGCTCTACCGACGACGAACACCAACCGTTCTCCCTCGACGCCCAACGCGCAGCCCTGGAGAAATACGTCGCCTCCCAACCCGGCTGGACCATCGTCGCCGAATACGAAGACGACGCCTCCGGCGCCACCACCCACCGACCCGGCCTCCGAAAAGCACTCCACGCCGCAAAAGCCGGCCTCTACGACGTCCTACTCGTCTACCGACTCGACCGATTCAGCCGCAGCGTCGCCGACCTACTCGACCTCATCAACACCCTCGAAGAATCCGGCGTCCGATTCTCCTCCGCCACCGAACCCGTCGACACCGGCGGACCCTTCGGTCGCATGATGCTCCAACTCCTCGCCGTGTTCGCCGAATTCGAACGCAACATCATCATCGACCGGGTGAAAAGTGGCATGACCGCGAAAGCCAGCAAAGGCAAATGGGCCGGCGGCACCCGCCCCTACGGCTACCTCGTCAACCCCGACCACCGCCTCGTCCCCCACCCCGACGAGGCACCCATACTCCGCGACAACTTCCGCCTTTACACCCGCGACCGCGTCGGCACCCGCGCCATCGCCACCGAACTGAACTCCCGCGGGGTTCCGAACCGGACCGGGAAGAAGTGGTCCGGACACACCATCAACCGAATCCTGGACAACCCCGCCTACGTCGGGGACATCGCCTACCGCGACGTCTACGTCCCCGACGCCCACGACGCGCTGATCGACCGGGACACCTTCCAGCGCGCTCAGGACATCGCCGCCGTCCGCGGCGACGTCCAAACCCAACGGGCGATGTCCGACTCGGACTACTACCTCACCGGCCTGTTGACATGTCCGCGCTGCGGACAGCGCTACATCGGCACGTCAGCCAACGGACGGACCCGCCGCTACCGCTACTACACCTGCTTCACCCGCACCCGCTACGGCAAACACGCCACCTGCGACGCACCCCGCCTACCCGCCGACGACCTCGACAACGCCATCCTCACCGCGCTGCACGACTTCTACACCACCGCTGAGCCCGTGCTGACCGCCATGATCGAACGTGCTCATGCCCAACGCAACAGCACCACCGACGACCGAGGCGCTGAACTCACCGCCCTCGCCCATCAGATCACGACCACCGAGGCTGCCATCGACCGGTATCACACCGCGTTCGAGAACGGCACCATGGACGACGCCACCGCCGGCCCCCGCATCCGGGAACTCCGCCAACGGCTGGCCCACCTCCATGCCCGGCACGCCGAACTCGCAGCCGGTCTCGCAGCCCAGCCCGCCCCACCGGCACCCGGCACCATCGCCCTGATCCGCGACTACCTCACCACGATCATGGCCAGCGGCAGCGACACCGAACGCAAGGCCGCCATCGAGACCCTCATCGCCGAAGTCCAACTCACCGACCAGGGAGTCGTCCCCGTGTTCAAGATCCCCACCGACACAACGATGCCCCCGCCCGAAACGGACGGGGGCACCTCAGAAGTACCACCGGTTCGCACAATGATGCGGTCGGTGGGCCGCCTGGGACTCGAACCCAGAACCTAAGGATTAAAAGTCCTCAGCTCTGCCATTGAGCTAACGGCCCGCTGCGCCACAGGCTACCCGAATATTACCGACCGCTCGTCTCTGCCGGTCGGGCCCGTCGGCCCCGCAGTCACGATCTCACGCCGCCACGCCAGCGCCCGTTCACGTCACCGCGCACATCCGGCCGCCGCCACCCGATGCCTTTGCACAAAGTGCTCTCGGCGGGGTGCAGCGAACTCACCGCGATCCGGCACTGGTCCGCCGCTGCGGCACCCCGCCCGGAGGTGGCCACCGGTACTACATAAAGTTCGGGTAGACCGGGCGAGCGCAGCCCCCGGCAGGTACGGCCCGGCGGAGTCGGACGGCGTCCGCTCCATAGGCGGCGCCACGGTGCAGACGTCCGCGTCCGGCTGATCCGACCGGTCGACGGCAGCTACTCCAGTGTCACTTGGCCTGTCTGCGCTGGTAGTGGGATCGGCGGGCTCGGGCTTGGGATGTTCGTCGCCAGATCGACCAGTGCAGGATGTGCTCTGGCGGTAGCGCCACGGCGAGGACGAGGGCGTTGAGGAGTCGGCGGATCTCGGCGACGGTCAACGCGATGATCTCCGCGTCGGCGTGGGTTTGCTGCGCGGTGGCGGTGGCTGTTCTCGACACGTCCGGCGGTGCCGGTGTACTGCCGCTGCACCCCGACCGAACACAGGCCCTTCTTCAGGAACCCGGTCTCGTCGCAGGCCAGCACCGCGTCGGGGTGGCCGAACTGTTCGACCAGCCACTCTCGCACGTCCTCGCGGACGGCGTCGGCGTCCCACACCGCTGTGCGTAGCAACGCGGTGGCCGTCTTCATGCCCGCGCCACGCCCAACGCCGAAGCCAGGTGACGTTGAGTACTAGGCATCACCACGCAACCGGCGAGCCAACTCCTCGATCTGCGCGTCGAGCCCGGCCTGGCGGTCGGCTTCGGCGTCGCGACCATGCTCCTCGATCCGTTCCTTCCGGAGCCGGACGGCCTGCTCGTTCTCTTGGATCTGCACGTCGAGATCGCCGATTTCCCGCTCGACGTGGTACTTCAGCGTCCTCTCATGCAACCTGTCGTCGACGATCAGCTGACGGGAGAGCATGCCGTCGTACGTGCTGAACCGGCTCAGCCTCTTGATGATCACGGGCAGCGCGTCCACCAAGACCAGCAGCAGCCGCAGCAACCAGGAGTAGACCAGTACGGAGCGGTTCTCGCTGGTGAGGTGTTCCAGGGCCCGGCTCTGGTCGAGCAGACCCGGCTTTTCCAGCTTCGCCGCCTTCCCCTCCGTCTTCTCCTTGATCGTCGCGGTGACCGCCTCGGCGTAGACCTGCCTGACGGTGCTCAGCTGACCGTCAATCTTGGCGATCTCGGCGCTGGTCGCATCCAGTTCCGCCTGCCGCCGCGACCTCCCGCTGTCGGCGATGTACGTCGCCGTCTCGCTGCGCAACTGCCGGCAGTTCGGCCCCTCGCCCACCTGGCCGCTGAGACCGGTTCCCCGCGTACCGTTGCATTCCCGACGGGCGAGGTCCTCTCGCCGTCTGATCTCGGCGTCGATGACTTTGATCGCCTCCTGGATCTCGACCCGTTCCGCTTCCTTGGCTGACTTGCTTCCCAGCAGGGGCTGGGGTGGCCCAGGAATGTTGAGCGCGAATTCCCGGGTGCAGCCGGCAGGGTCGGCGGGCGGCTCTCCGGAGAGCGTGTTGCACCGCTTCAGGGTGCCCTCATACGTGTCGATCAGGCTGGTGCGTTCCTTGCCGATCTGGGTGTTCACATCCGAGCTGAACATCCACAGCAGCAGCGGTTCCGCGACGACCACACCCATCAGGATCGAGATCGCCAGCCGGGCGAGGAACATACCGGCCCGCATGCCGCTCGTGCCGTGCGTGTCGGCGACAAGCCGACGGTCTAGCGTGAGAATCACGTGGCCCCACAGCATCGCGGCCGGGATCAACGCCGCGACCGGCACGCTGTGCGAGCCGAGCAGTACCAGCATCGACAGTGCCGCCATCAGGCCGGTGTTGAGCAGGACCCCGCCGAGCAGGCTGTACCGGTGCCTTTCCTCAGGAGCCCAGTCGAGGATCGACTCCTCGACACCCGCGATGTGGCGCAGGAAGTACCCGACGCCGCGTCGCGCCGGTTTCCCCGGCCGATACGGACCCCGCTTCAGCACGCCGGTGTCCTCGTCCGTCCGGGGTAGGAAGCGCTTCCCGTCACTCATCTTCTTCGAGTACCCCGCCGCTTCGGTCCTCTCCGCTCTCGATCTCCTCTGGGGACGGGAAACGTCCATCGACCGCCGCCGCCCGCCGGTCGTCGACCTCGGGCTGTGGCATGTGCATGACCTCGGCAAAGAGCGAGCTGCCGCCGAGGTCGGTGGTGTTGAAATGCCCCTGGGCGGTCATCGTCTTGAGCATCTCGAAACGCATGGTGTCGATGCGCTGGGCGTCCTCTCGTTCCATCCGCTCCTGGCGCAGCCGGTCCTCGCGGGCCTCCTTCTCGCGCCTCTGCGCGTCGACCCGCTTCTGCGTCTCGCGCCGGCGCTCCTGCTCCGCCCGGCGCTCGTTGTCCTCCTGCTGCCAGCCCCGTTCCACCTTGCGTTCTTCGAGGCTGGCCGCCCGCAGTGCGAGCTGGGACTCACGTTCCTGTACCGCGTCCCGCACCGCATGCTCCCGGGCGCTGTCGTCGATCGCCTTGAGGCTGGCGGCCAGCCCCTGCGCGTCGAGTTGACCGGCGGCGTACGCGGCCAGCAGCGCCCGTTTGGGATCGCCGTTGATCATCTCGACGTTCTTGTCGAACTCGCTCCGGGCCACCTCCCCGCGGCGTCGGATCAGTTCCAGCTCATGATCCGCTTCCGTCGATGCCTTGCGCAGGCCGTGCGCGTGCCGCCATTCCTCGATCTCCAGTTCCTGCGCGGAGGCCGAGGACGTCTTGCCCAGATCGTGATCGTGGGACCGGCCGTCGAGGTCCAACTCGTGGTCACGCCGGCCGCTCTCCAGCGACTGGCTGTGCGCCGTCGTGCTCATCTCCTTGCGTTGCAGGTACTCGAGTTCGTTCCAGTCCAGCCGATGCGCGAATGTCGACCTGCGCACGTCATCCTCGAAGTCGACGATCGCCTTGGGACTGCTCACTTCGACGTTGGCGAACCGGGCCTGCATGCCGGATACCCTCGCCGGCACATGGGTCAGATACGCTCTGACCTGCGCACTCACCAGTCGACGGACGGTGTTCACCTGGGTCAGTCTGTGGTCGAGCCCCAGCTCGAAGATCCGGTTGTGCGCCTTGAGATGCCCCTGGAGCGCCTCGTACGCGTCCACGCCACCGCTGACCACGGCGACCGGATCGGTCACCGTGCACCGGAACGTCACCAGCACCTCGAAGTACGACGCATCCGCCGACGGGATGCGCAGGGAGGCCACCACAAGAGCGTCACGACGCATGTCCACGATGCTCACGTTCGTGGCATTGAGGAATCGCTCGTCGGTCGGGACGATCCGACCGTCGTCGACGACGAGTTCCCCGCCGATCCGGTACACCAGGGACTGGTGCGCGGAGGGACGCGGCAGATCCTCGGCCCGGTGGCGGCGCCGGCCGAGCCACCGGGTCTTCTCGGCCGGGTTGAGCGTCCGGCGTTCAAGGATGGGGTAGGGGGCGGTCATGCGGTTCCTCCGGGATAGATCTTTCTGGCGATAGCGTCGAGACAGGCGACGAGTACCTCGGCGAGCGGTTCCTTTCGGCCCTTGCGTGCCTGCTCGTCCACCTGCATGAATGCGTCCTTGAACGTGTGCCGCTCCCGTGGCGGTAGGGCGTCGGCCAGGGCGGTGCCGAGATCGCGGGCGCGCGTCGCGGGCTCCGCGCTGATGTCCCGCAGCGCGTGCAGCCCATGCCGCAGCGCGTAGAAGGCCTCCCACCGGAGCGGGCGAAAGACGAGTACACCGGCCCAGATACGGGCGATCACCGGCAGTCGATTCGGATTCGCGTCCAGGTACTCGACGATCGCAGGACGACCGGTGCGGATGCTCCGGGATAGGACGACCGCCATGGCCGCCGTCATGGTGAGATTCCGCAGCCGAGTGAGCTGGTTCGCCGGCACGGGACCTCTGCGGTCCTTCGGCCCGTCACCGGTGCCGAAGTCACTCATCTTCTTGTCCAGCAGGTTGAGCACGGTGGCCGGGTCGCCGTCCTCGTCGTCGCTGAGCGTGGCGAACAGTGCAGCCATCGCCGCGCACCCGGCCGGCCACAGCTCACCGTTCTGCGACATGATCTGCCACAGCCGGTTCACCGCCTCGGACGGGAAGAACACGCCGAGCTCGCCGCCGAACGCGATCACCGCCGTCCGCTGTCGATGCACGTCCCGACTGCGGGACCAGGCCACTGCCATCCGCAGGGCGATGGCCTGCAGGCCCTCCCGGTGGCACATGTACCACAGGGCGTAGGTGGCCGTCACCTGACCGGCCCAGCCTCTCGTACCCGCGGCCCACGGCTCGACATAGCAGCGCAGTACCTCATGCACGCTGGAGCAGGCGAGCCAGGCCAGGCCGCTGGCCACAGTGACGTGACTGTCCTCGTCCTCGGTGATCACCTCAGTGAGCCACTCACGGATCGCGTCCCAGAAGTGGATCGTCTGGGTGCGCCAGAGTTCCGCGAGTACGTGCCGGCGGAAGGCCTCGTTCGTGAAGGTGATGACCTGGACCGTCGCACCCATCCAGGGCGCGGTGCGTATCTCCAGCAGGCCGCCGCCGTGCACCCGGGACTCACGCTCACCGAAGATGTCGGCGTCCTCCTTGCGGATCTCCGCCTTGGCCCGCCCGTCGGTGACCCGGTCCGCCATCACCTCGTGCAACCGCTCCAGCGACGTCTCGTACGTCCGCACGTCGGCGCCTTCGAGGAAGCACAGGGCCGCGACGGCGATGATGTCCCGGTGTCCGGGTCGGCCGGCGAACCATTCCAGGACGCGCCGGCCCACCCTCTCGTCGAGCCTCGCCAGCGCCTCACCGGTGGACAGGTGCTCGTCACGAATCATCCGAGCCACGGCTACCAGGTTCGTCAGTGAGGTGTCGTCGCCGAGCGCGGCGATCACGTCGTGCACCACCGTCTCGACGCCCTCGATGTCGCCCAGCTGCGCCCGCAGCACCTTTTCCGGCGCCGGCACCTCCCAGGCGAGGTGCGGCACCGATCCGGTCGTCACGGCACCGATCACCGAGGTGGTGATGACGAGATGTGCCTCCGATTCGTGGATGCGTTCCTTCACATTCGACCAGGTGAAATCGAGGTCGATCCGCTGCCGTTCCGGTACGTGGTCGAGCATGAGATAGCCGTAACCCGCGCTGTACGTGCGCTCCGCGAGTTCCCTGGGGGACAGGGTCGGTGACAGCACGATGAGCGGACCGTCCGTGACGTGGCGGAGCAGGTTGATCCCGCCCGCGCGCCTTCCGACACCCGACCGACCCTCGATGACCACGACCCGGTTGTGCCGCAGATTCTTGAGCACCCCGTCGAAGCACGGCGGTCTCGCGTAGCGGTCGACGACGGCCTCGGTCTCCTCCGGGTCGAGCCGGCCGGTGACCTTCCGGTGGCCGCCCGCCCGGCGCTCGCTTCCGTCCTGAACACCGAATACGGCACCGTTGGTTGCCACACCGCCGTAGAAGTTGTTGGTGACGGCGGCGATCCGGTCGGTCACGTCGTCGGATCGTCCGTGGCCCGCGGTCCGTTGCGCCCCGCGTGGCATCGCGGTGTCGTCGGCCAGGCTGTCGAGGCCGAGAGCCGATTCCGCCGTCCGCTCCGGCGCGTCGTCGGAGTCGTCCGACGCAGCGGACTCCGAGGCCGGCGAATCGACGACCGGTGCCTCTGCTGGCCGCCCGCCCGGCTGACCCGGTGGGGGCGCCGGGAAGGGGGACTCCGGTGACGACGACCTGTGCGCGGCGGCCGTGGCGGTCGGATCGGGTTGGGCGGCTTCGCCCGGCATCGGCCTACTCACCCCGGTGCACCGCCACGCCGAACACCGCATGATCGGCGTTGACCTGCTTGTGGAAGTTGTTGGTGACCGTCGACTGCCCCGTCGGCGCGTCGTCGGGGCGTCGCTTCGCCCCCTGCCCCGTTTCTGCGACCGGTGGCCCACCGAGAAGGGCAACGAGCTCGTCCGCCACACGTTCGATGTCCTGCTCGATGCCCCGAAACCGGAGGGTCCGGTACTGGTGCAGCGGCAGGCCACGCAGATCCTCCGGCAGGTCTTCCGGGATCGGCAATTTTGCGTCACCGACCAGGACAGGCACCACCCGAATGCCACGGCGCAACGCCTCGGCGATTTCCCGACGCACGAAGTCGGACGGGTCGTCGATACGGCGCCGACCGTTCTCACCTGTCTGCAACCAGCGGCTTCCGATCACGGCGACGAGGATGCGGCACTCCCGGATCGCTGCCCAGATCCTGCCCGGATAGCGCTCGCCTGGGCTTATCGTTTGGTAGTCACGGAAAACACGCTCACCGATGCGACTTCTGAGCGCCTGGTCGATGAGCAGAGCCGCGAGCGGTTCGTCGGCGGTGCGGTAGTTGACGACAATATCAATCATGGTCACGAAACCTCTCGAACTATCGGATGCAGGACAGGGGAATCACTCGCAACGGTGAGCACAGGATCGCGGCCCATCCGCCGCCTCGGTCAGCAACGGACCGCTCGTCGACGAAGTGTCATTCCTTGCCGGATCGACAGCGTCGCAGTCGCGACCAGTCGTCAGCAAGCGGTTGTCCGGTGGGTACCGGACTGGACGACGGGACGAGAAATCGAGCACTGCGGACGACCTGGACAGCGGTCAATCGGAGGCCCGAGGACCAAAGGACAGGCGTCGGTCAGGTGTGCGGATTTCCCAGCTTGATAGGGCAGGTGACGCTACACCCCCGGGGCCACTCGCTGATTGACACGCATCGTACGCCGGTTGACGGTGGTATCTTCTCGCCGGACGCCGGTCGAAGCTCACGGTGCTGGCGGATCGATCGGAGAGGCCACGCACACCGGAACGCCGGCACTGCTGACCCTGCGGAAGGGTCGCTCGACCCGCTTCGGTGAGGTGCATCTGCGATTTCGCAATCTCCGACAGGGCTGCGCTTACGGATTGAGGTGATCACCGCCAGAACGGGGCCGGCGTGCCGTCGCCGGTCAACTGGTCGAAAGTGTCGGCGACACCAGTGCGGCAGCGCTGAGTCAACCGTGAGGCTCCGTTTTTGCCACCCCCTCGCATCTCCGGCCTCATACGGTACGCATGGATTCGGCCAGACCGGATCCGTGCCACAGGGGTTTCCCGTTGCCCAACGGACGGGGCGGGTGGAAACGCCAGCATCCGCCGCCACAGTTAGCTGATGCTGGGTACGTGCAGGACGGCGTGCAATGTCGGCAACAATTCACGGACGTCGGGCTCGCGGCGCCACCGGGTGAGCAGGTGGCCCAGCCGCGCGAGGTCGGACCGCACGGTGGCGGAGTCGACGTGAACCGCTGGCTCGAGCAGGGCGGTCACCACGGCGCAGGCTCGTTCTGGTTCGGCCGCGTCGGCGTACGCGAGCGCCAGCCGAACACCGAACCGGACCCGGGTGCGGAGCGCATTCGGGGGCACCGAACCAAGCTGCTGTTCGAGAATCCGCACCGCTTCGGCCGGCTGACCGAGGTCGTACAGGCACCAGCCGCGAGCCATCCCCGCCGGGTCGCTCAGCGACGACGTGCCGACCACCGGTGTGCCCGCCGGCACGGGCGCGAGCGCCAGCTCTTCCGCCGCCTGATCGAGAGCCCGTCGGCAGGAATGCTCATCTCCACCGAGCGCGTGACCCTGCGCCTCCCGCTGGGCGGCAAGCCCACGGATGCGGTGGTCGACAGCGGCGGCTCCGGCTCGTCGCGCCAGTGCCACCGTCTGGGACGCGTCGTGGCGGTACAGGGAAACCAGTGCTCGGCGGACGTCCGCGTACGCCACGAACTGGGTGTCACCACCGGCCGCGGCGAGATGCGCTGCCCTGTCCGTCCAGGCCAGCGCGGCGCGGTCGTCACCCGCCTCCTGCAGGCACCAGCCCGCGTACTCGGCGAACCGGGCGGCGAGCACCAGGACGGCCGGCCGTTCGTCGGCGCTCACCGTCGTCGCGAGCCTCCGCAAGGTGTGGGTCTGGGCGAGCGTGGCCGGCAGGACGAGCGTGGGCGACTGCCGCTGGCCGAGCCTGCGCAGTTCGCCGAAGATGGCGCGGAATCCCTCCAGGGTGCCGGCCGACAGGCCCCCGCCAGCCGACGCGTTCCAGTGACTGACCTCGGCCGCGCTCACGTCATCGACCGGAACGACCGTGAGCCGACCCGCACCGCTGCCGTCGAGGGTCAGCGTCCAGTCCTCGGTCACCTGGGCCAGCGGGTGCCGGTGTTTCCCGGTTGGCGTCTGCTCCGTGGAGGGTGTCTCTTCATGCGGGCGGACCGGCCCGCCGAGCCGACGCAGGGCCCCGTGGGCGCGCAGCACCGCGTCGCACTGCCGGGCAAGTTGGTCCGACGGTTCCTTCCTACCGTTTTCGACCTTGCTCAGATGGCTCTTGCTGTAGTGGACACGACGCGCCAGGTCATCGAGCGACAGGCCCGCCTCGTGCCGGAGCCGGCGGAGCTCATCGCCGAACCGCAGCGGGAAATCCATCCATACAGTGTCGACGCCGATCCGTTCCGCGACAACCGCCCGTCGAGCTTTCGCCCGTTATGGAGGGACACTCTGTGAGTGCCGGTTCCGATGCCCCTCGTATGAAGCACCTCGAGTTCCTCCAGGAGGTGATTGCCCGAATGGCCAACACGTCGCTGCTGGTGAAGGGGTGGACGACGACGATGTCGGTCACCCTGCTCGTGGCGTCGGTCGAGCGGCACAGCTGGCCGGTGGCGGCGAGTCTGCTGCTGCAGGTCCTCGTGTTCTGGTGCGTCGACGGCTATTACCTGCGCCAGGAACGATTGTTCCGGCGACTCTACGATGCCGTCCGGCTCGCCGACGAGACGGTGGAGCCGATGGCGATGAGTCCGCTGCGGTTCCGGGCCCAGATCACCTGGGCCGGCGCGGCGCGGTCGGTCACCCTGATGGCGTTCTACGGCACGATGGTGGGAATCGCCCTGGTCTTCGTCGCGATCGCGGCCATCACGGCCTGAGCTCCGCCAGCTCAGCCCGAATCAGCTCGGCGATACGTTCCCGTGCTGACGCCTGCTGCGGAGGGCGGGTCGGCCAGATCCGTCCCATGTGGTCGTCTTTCCACCGCGGTACGACGTGGAGATGCAGGTGGAACACCGACTGCGTCGCGACCTCACCCGCCGAGCTGATGAGATTCATGCCCTGCGGGCGCAGGGCCCGCCTGATCGCCGCACCAACGACCGAGGCCGCCCTCGCCACCGGCGCGACGTCAGCAGCTTCCCCGTCCCAGAAGTCGCGGAGGTGCCGCCGCGGCACCACAAGGGTGTGCCCCACCGCAGCTGGCCGGACCGGCGGAAACGCGATGACCTGCTCGTCCTCGTACACCAATATCACCGGTTCCCGTCCTGCGACGATCGCGCAGAAGACGCAGTCGGAACGCCGGGCGTCATTTTCCATGCTCACATCTTGCCGAGTCCGGTCGCTGGGACGTCGGCCCCACAGCGAAGGCCGCCACCGGTCCGTGCACCTCGGCGACGGCGATCGTCCGGTGGAGCGCGACGATCGGGGATCGGCGTGAGTGTCAGTCACCGTCGGATGGGCGACACCTCGTCTTTTAAATCCACTGTGGACGTACGGTATGTTGCCCGCAGCCGTTGCCAGGCAAGCGCTCCCGCCGCCACCGCCGACGAAGGACCGATACAGATGTACGACGCGATCGTGATCGGTGCCCGCTGCGCGGGCGCGTCCACCGCGCTGCTGCTCGCCCGGCAGGGCCACCGGGTGCTGGTGGTGGACCGCGCCTCGTTCCCCAGCGACGTCATCTCGACGCACTTCCTCTGGCCGCACGGGACGTCCTACCTCAACCGGTGGGGTCTGCTGGACGAGGTCCTGGCGGTCACCCCGGCCCACACCACAGTCGAGGTGGTCAACGACGGCATCCGGCTCAGCGGTTCGGTGCCGCCGGAGCTGCTGCGGGAGTACTTCCGGGACCTGCACGGCGACGACTCGGGAGTGGTGCAGAGCTACGCCTCGGTGCGGCGTCGGGTGCTCGACCAGATCCTGGTCGACGCGGCGGCCGGGGCCGGTGCCGAGGTACGCACCAACGTCACCGTCCGTGAGCTGATCGTCGAGGACGGACAGGTCGTCGGCATCCGTGGGCGCGGCGTCGACGGGGAACCGGTCGAGGAGCGGGCCCGGATCGTGGTCGGCGCGGACGGCCGGAACTCGTTCGTCGCCCGCGCGCTCGACCTGCCGAAGTACGACGAGCGGCCCCGCTGCACGTTCGCCTACTGGAGCTACTGGTCCGGCTTCAACCTCGGCCCGGCCCAGCTGCACCGGCGCGGCCGGCTGGCCTGCGCGGTGGTGCCGACCAACTTCGACCAGAACATGGTCCTGGTCTGGGGGCCGAGTGAGTGGTCCCGGGAGTTCCGCGCCGACGTGCCGGGCAACTACCAGAAGGCGCTGGACTTCGTCAGCCCCGAGCTGGGCGAGGTGGTCCGGCTCAAGGGGACCCGGCAGGAACGCATCTACGGCACCCTGGACCAGTCGGCCTTCCTCCGGCCGTTGCACGGCCCCGGCTGGGTGCTCGTCGGGGACGCCGAGTCGGCCAAGGACCAGTGCACGGCGATCGGCATGACCCACGCCTTCCGCGACGCCGAACTGGTCAGCGCCGCCCTCGACGGATGGCTGCGCGGTACCGCGTCCATCGACGAGGCGATGACCGGGTACGAGAGCCGCCGCCGGAGCCAGAACGCCGCCGCCTACCACGACTACGTCTGCACGCTGGCCGAGATGCGCCCGTACCGGCACGACGAGTTGCAGCTCTTCGTCGCGTTGCGCGGCAACCAGCAGGAGACCGACAGGTTCATCGCCACCCACGCCGACGTCGCCCCGGTGTCGGAGTTCTTCCAGGCGTCCAACCTCTTCCTGCTCAACGACGCCGCGAAGGAGTCATCCGCCGACCACCCGGTCTTCGCCGACTTCGCCGAGACGTCCCGCATGTACCAGCAGAACCTGTTCGCCTGAACACGCACCAGGGAGACGACACCGTGACCATCGAGCTGGACCAGCGTGAAGACGGCGAACTGATCGGGATCATCCTCCAGGCGGCCGGGCGGGGGGATTTCGAGACCATGGCGCGTACCGCGTCGGAGGTCTCCGAGATGACCCGCAACTGGGCCACCCACATCCCCTGGGACGACCTCGCCGCCCTCGACGGGGCCGACGGGGAGCTGGCCCGGGTCGTCGAGGACCTGACCGAGATGTGGGAGCCGGCCCACCTGCGCAACCCCGTCGACCCCGACGAGGAGTACGCGCTGGACAAGAACGCGTACGACTTCTACCGACCCGCCGGGCGCAACCTGCTGACCCGTACCGAGGACTTCTACGACTGGGTGCAGGCCCGCCGCCGTACCGAGACCTGGCAGTACTCCCGGGTGTTGGAGGCCGCGCCGGACAGCGTCGCCCAGATCACCAACGACCTGGGCCGACGCGCCCGGGGCATCAACTTCAACTCGCAGGACTACCTGTCGTTCAACACCCACCCGGCGATCCGGGAGGCGGCGGCCAGGGCGATGCACGACTACGGGCCGCACAGCGCCGGTTCGCCGATGGTGCTCGGCAACACCCGCATCTCCGACGACCTGGAAGCCGCCCTCGGTGACCTGGTCGGGCTCGACCACGTGACGCTCTTCCCGACCGGCTGGGCCGCCGGCTTCGGCGCGGTCGTCGGCCTGGTCCGGCAGTCCGACCACATCCTGATCGACCGGCTGGCCCACTCCTGCCTCCAGCAGGGTGCGCGGGCGGCCACCCGCAACGTGGTCCGCTACGAACACCTCAACGTCGAGGCGGTACGCCGGCACCTGACCGAGATCCGGGCCACCGACAGCCGCAACGGCATCCTGGTGGTCACCGACGGGCTCTTCTCGGTGGACGCCGACTGGCCGGACCTGGTCACCCTGCAACGTGTCTGCCGGGAACACGACGCCACGCTGCTTGTCGACGTGGCGCACGACCTGGGCTCGATGGGACCGGGTGGCACGGGCGTGCTGGGGATGCAGGGCCTGCTCGGCGAGGTCGACATCGTGATGGGCGCCTTCTCCAAGACGTTCTGCTCCAACGGCGGCTTCGTCGCGTCCCGCTCGCCGGCCCTGAAGCAGTACGTCAAGATGTTCGGCGGCTCGCACTTCTTCTCCAACGCGCTGTCCCCGGTGCAGACCGCCGTGGTGCGCGAGGCGGCCAGGATCATCCGCTCGCCCGAGGGGGACGTGCTGCGCGACCGGCTCTTCACCGCGATCCACGCCCTGCGCGACGAGCTGACCGGCCGGGGCCTGACCTGCATGGGTGAGCCGTCGCCGATCGTGCCGCTGCTGATCGGCAACGAGAAACTGGCCCGTACGGCGAACCGGCTGCTCTTCGACCGGGGGGTACTGGCGTTCATGGTCGAGTTCCCGGTGACCCCGACCGGCTCGTCCCGGTTCCGGCTCCAGGTGCAGGCCGGGCACCGGCCCGAGGAGGCCCGCGAGGCGGCCCGGATCATCGAGGGCGCGCTCGCCGACTCCCGCGCCTACCTGTCCAGCGCGTTCGGCAGCGCGCCCCGCTGACCGGTGCACTGCCGAGCCGCGCCCGGTCCACTATGGCGTAGTGTGTCGGTCCGGTAGCCGTGCGGAGGTGAGGAGCGTGCCACCACGCAGACCGAAACGAGCGAAGGGCCAGCGGAGGCCGGCCGTACCCCAGCAGCAGCCGACGGTCCCGCAACCGGAGCCCCGTTCGCAGCCGGCGGCTCCCCAGCCACAGCCGCCGGCCACGCCGCAGCAGCCGGTGGACGAGCAGTCGGATACTGCGGCTGACCGGTCCTCACGGCGAAAGCTGCTGCTGGCGGCGGGTGGCGCGGCGGCCAGCGCGGTGATCGGCACGGTGATCGGCGCGGTCGCCAACCGGATCACCTCGTCGGAGCAGGCGGTACGCGACGACCGCGCGGTCGAGCAGGCCAAACGGACGGAGGCTCAGCGGAAGCCGCCGATCGCGGTCAACGCCTACTACTACAACCGCTCCGACGAGCCGGCGGCCTGGATCCTGCCGGCGCCGCTGACCGGCGACCAGCGGCGGGGACTCCTCACCCGACGGCATCAGTTCATCGACGAAGAGGTCACACGCGCCTTTCCGGACGCCGTGTACGGGGCGGTGGACGTCCCCGATAGCCGTCTCACCCGG
This sequence comes from Micromonospora sp. DSM 43699, assembly GCF_055517075.1. Classification (NCBI taxonomy): domain Bacteria; kingdom Bacillati; phylum Actinomycetota; class Actinomycetes; order Micromonosporales; family Micromonosporaceae; genus Micromonospora; species Micromonospora sp. DSM 43699. The sequence goes on along the minus strand of NZ_JBTMMT010000053.1, from coordinate 20,654 downwards.
GTGCTCACCCGGATCCGGATCTCCACGGTCGGCCAGTGGACCGGCCCGGTGTTCGTCAGGCAGATCCGCGCCCGGGTACTCAAGCGCTCCGCGCCGATGTCCGGCACTCTCCTCTTCCGGGGAAGCCAGGGTGACGGAGAACCACTGGAGATCGGTTTCAACCTGGACGAGCCGGACAGCATCGCTCGGGTGATCAACCCGAAGAACGACACACTCGGCGCGGCCTACGTGGACCGTCATACGCTGACCCTCTCACCGGGTGAACCGTTGACCATCGACGTCCAGGCGTACACCGACCGGTCGTACTGCGAGTGGGTCGTCGAACTGGAACTCGATCTCCAGGGCGAGAACCGCGTACAGGTGGTCGACGACCACGGCCGGCCGTTCCGCAGCACCGGCCTGGCCCCCAGCTACCAGGACCGCTACTTCGTGCACTTCACCAACGGCTGGACGGCTGACGGTGCCGGGCCACCCGTCTGGCGACTGTGAACACCGGCCGGCGGCAGACCGCCCTGCTCGTCGTCGTCCTGGTCCTGCCCGCACTGCTGGCCTTCGGCATGGTCCGGCTGCTCGGCACGCGGGACGGCGGGAAAGACCGGGCGGAGCCGCCCCCGCCGGTGAGCCCGTCCGGCGCGGTCGACTCCGGGCCCGCCATCGACCTGGCCGCCCGGATCACCGGCACCGCGTACAGCACCGAGCTGACCTTCGAGATCAACCGGGACCGGGCCGAGGCGGGGCCACCGCCGCAGGTCGGAGACTGCCGCCAGTTCGCGGAGTGGGCTCAGCGCAACGGCGGTTTCCCGGTGGGCGGCGAGCCGGTCCAGACCCTGTCGGTGCACGCGCGGCGCAGTCTCGACGTGAACTGGGTATCGGTGACGGCGGTACCGGTCGCCGAGGTCGAACTCACCAAGGAGGACGGCCCCTGGGTGGAGCTGGCCTGCCGCGACGATGCCCCGTCCCCGTCCGTCACCCGAGGCGAGGAGGAGGGGAACATCGACCGGCCGCACGTCCTCACCGCCGGGCAGACGATCGAACTGCCCGTCCCGCTGCAGGCCCCCGACGACACCGGTGAGGCGTTTCCGCGCGGCGTGGTCGACTACCAGCTCGACGTGCGGATCGAGATCGACGGGGTGGTACAGGAACACGTGCTGCGCAACGGCTCCGTCCCCTTCCGGTGTTGTGGACGCATCACCTACATGGGCTTCCAGGCGGCCCGGTACGAATGGCGGCTGTCACCCTCCCGCTCGCTGCGGTACTGCCCCGAACTGCGGTACACCCTGGAACCGCCACCGGAGCGGTGCGAGACCACCCGACGCTAGGTGGCCGGGGTCGGGGTGCCGGGCGCCCGCTGCCCCCGGGTGGGCCGGGGGCAGCGGGCGGCGCAGGTGCGGGCTAGGAGAACTTGACCGAGCCCGCCCGGTTGTTCCAGCCGTCGCCGATGTTGCCGAGGTTCGACGACTGATCGATCCACGTCGAGGCGGCGCCCCCGAAGTTCACCTTGTTGAAGAATTTGACGTCGCACTGGTTGTAGGTGTGCACCGAGCTGACCCGGTTGCCCCAGCCGATGCTGTTCAGGTCGTCCCACTGCCATTCATTGTCGTAGCCGGAGGTGCACTCGCGGGACTGGGTCCAGGTGAACGTTCCACCAGCGGTGTCGTAACCGGTGTTGTCGTAGAAAATGGCAATCGTCAGCGCCGCAGCCGAGACACCGCTGAGGCGTCGGGCCTGCTGCTGGTCGCTGGCACAGGTGATCCGGCCGGTGTCCAGGTTGGCTATGCAGTGCCGGTTGGAGGATTGATCGGCGGCAGCAGCCACCGCAGGGCTCGCGGTGCCCACCACAGCGATGCTCAATAGCAGGGCGAGGGTGCTGATCGACTTTTTCACGCATGTCTCCCAGGTGAACAGCGAATGGGCCACGAACGGGACTGGTTACTTTCGTCGATGATCCTGTCACGATGAATCACCACGGGCGCTCTGAGCGAGCAATTAATCGAATGCCGGCGATGAAACTGCCAAGATGAGGGATGAGGGGCCGGCACCGTGCGTAGCGCCCTGTGCTGCGGGCTGGGCGTGCGGGCAGCCGGAGTGTCGGTGTTGACGCAGGTGGAGTGACGTGGTGTGCTCACAACGCTAATGAAAACCGTAGTCGTTATCACCTAAGGAGGATCATGTCTCTCACCGTGCCACCCACCCTGCTGGAAGCCGCCGAAGCGGGTCCGGTCGACGACCGGGAATTCATCGCCTGCGTACGGGACTCCCTGCCGTACGCCTGGCAGACCGTCAGCCGGGTCGTCGCCGATCTGGAGTCGTCCGGATCGGACCAGGCCGACAACTCCGTGCCCCCGCCCGGCGAGGCGGAGCGGGGCCAACTGCTGCGTGCGCTGGCCAGCGACGCCATCCGGTCCAGCCTGGAGCGCCACTTCGGGGTGAAGCTGGCGTTCCAGAACTGCCACCGGGTGGCCGCGTTCCGCCCCTCGGCAGTTGACGGCACGCCCTACCGCCGGTTCGTCTCCACCCGTGGGCAACTCCTGAACCAGTCCCCCGAGTTGCGGAACTGCTGACCCACCTCTGATCCGGCGAGCGGGCCGCGGCGCGGTCACGCACCTCGGCCCGCTCGCCGGACCGCACGCCACACCGGGCAGCCGGAAAGACCCGACGTCGGTCAGCTGGCGCAGGCCGCGCAGGTGCCGAAGATCTCGAAGGTGTGCCCGACCTCGGTGAAGCCGTGTTCGGCGGCGACCTGGTCGGCCCACCGCTCGACAGCCGGCCCGGCCACCTCGACAGTGCTGCCGCACTGCCGGCAGACCAGGTGGTGATGGTGCCGGCTCTGGCTGCACCGGCGGAACAACTGCTCGCCGCCGGGCAGCCGGGTGGAGTCGATCTCGTGGGTGTCGACGAGCAGTTGCAGGGTGCGGTAGACCGTGGTCAACCCGACCCGGGCCTTGCGGGCCAGCAGCATCTGGTGCAGTTGCTGCGCGGTGTGGAAACCGTCGACCTCGCGCAGCAACGCCAGCACCTCGCCGCGCTGGCGGGTGTTCCGGGTCACGTTCGGCATCGCCTGGGTCACCGTACCGCCGTCTCCGCTCGTCGCTCCGGCCGCCGACCGGCGACCGTCGCTGCTCCGCGCCCCCGTCGGTCCGCGCGGAGGCCGTGACCATTATGCGATGCGCATATGAGCACGCCATGCCCCCGAGCGGCACGGTATCGCGGACCACCCGGGCGAACCAGGATGTGTAATATCCTGGTTGTGCGGATGAGCGAGCAGGTCGAGTGGGGGCTGCACTGCTGCGTCACCCTGGCCTGGATCGGCGGCGACCACCCCATGCCCGCCGTCCGGCTCGCCGAGTGGTTCGCACTGCCCCCGGCGTACCTCACCAAGTGCCTTCAGGCCTTGACCAGGGCCGGCATCCTCCAGTCGGTGCCCGGCGCACGCGGCGGGTTCCGACTCGCCCGCCCACCGGCCGAGGTGACCGTGCTGGACGTGACGGTGGCGATCGACGGGGCCGACAACCCGTTCCGCTGCACCGAGATCCGCCAGCGCGGCACGGGGGTGGACCCCTCCGCGCCGGAGTTCCGCATCCCGTGCGCCATCAGCACCGTGATGCACCGCGCCGACCTGGCCTGGCGGCGTGAGCTGGCCGGTCACACCCTGGCCGACCTGCTCGCCGCCGCCCCCGCGGAGGCGGCCGAACGCGCCCGTCGCCGCTACGCGCTGCTGCGCCGCTGACCACCCCGCCGCCTCCGCCCCGACCGTCGGCCACCACACCACCACACCACCGCGATGCCGCCCGCACACCGGAGACCTCATGTCCCACCTGCGCGCCCACGCCGGCCCGGGGCCGGCCACCCCCACCCCGCCCCGGCGGGGCCTACGGTTCACGCTGATCCTCGCCGCCGGCACCTTCGCCGTCGGCACCGATGCGTTCGTGGTCGCCGGACTGCTCCCCGACCTGGCCGCTGACCTGCGGGTCTCCACCGCCGCCGCCGGGCGGTCGGTGACCGTGTTCGCGATCTCCTACGCGCTCCTCGCCCCGGTGCTGTCCACGCTGACCGCCCGGCTGCCGCGCCGGACGCTGATCGTCGCCGCGCTGCTGGTGCTCGCCGCCGGGAACCTGGTCTCGGCGGCTGCCGGGACGCTGCCGGTGCTGATCGTCGGTCGGATCGCCGCCGCCGCCGGTGCCGCCGCGTACACCCCGAACGCGGGTGCCGCCGGCGCATCCCTGGTGTCGCCGGCACTGCGGGGGCGGGCGCTGGCCGTGGTGATCGGCGGGCTCACCGCCGCCACCGCGCTCGGCGTCCCGCTCGGCGGGCTGACCGGCCGGTGGCTCGGCTGGCGGGCCGCGCTCACCGCGGTGGCCCTGCTGGCGTTGGTCGTCGCGGTGGCCGTCCGGCTGGCCATGCCCGCGCTGCCCGGCGGCCCGGCGGTGCCGCTGCGTGCCCGGTCGGCCGCGCTGCGCCGCCCGGCCGTGCTCGCCGTGCTACCGCTCACCGTGATCGGGATGGCCGCCTGCTACACCGTGTACGCCTTCGCGGTGCCGACCCTCGGCGCGCTCGGCGTCGACGCCTACCAGGTCAACCTGATGCTGCTGCTCTACGGGGTGGGGGCGGTCGCCGGCAACGTCGCCTCCGGCTACGCCACCGACAGGTGGGGCCCGGTGCCGGTGCTGGTGGTCGGCTACGCCACGATGGCCGTCGCGCTGGGCGGGCTCGGCGCGCTCAGCATCGCCGGTCGCGCCCCGACACCACTGGTGGGGCTGCTGGTCGTCGCCTGGGGCGCGGCGAGCTGGTGCCAGACCCCGGCCCAGCAGCACCGGTTGATCGCCGCCGCGCCGCAGCAGGCCCCGCTTGTGGTGTCGCTGAACTCGTCAGCCATCTACCTCGGCATCGGCCTGGGCACCACGGCCGGCGGGGCGGCGCTCGCCACCGGCGTGCCGACCATGTACGCCCTCGGCGCGGTCGGGGCGCTGGTCGCGCTGCTGGTCCTCCAGTTCGGCCGGCACGTCATCCGCCGGACCGGGGCGGCGTCACCGTGATCCGCACCCCGGCCCCGACCGAGGTGCGATAGCGCCCGCCGCCGACCGAGGCGGGATCCGCGCCCGGCCCCGGCCGATGGTGGATCGTCAGCGGCGCAGGCCCATCCCGGCGTAGCCGTGGGAGATCCGTTCCCGCGGCTCCCCGTCGGGCCGCCAGTCGGCCACCCGGACCAGGCCCGGATCGACCAGGTCGTAGCCGTCGAGGAAACGCAGCACGTCAGCGTGCGGGCGGGGCACCAGCGGTGCGCTGCTGCGCTGGTAGACCGCCTGCCCCTGCTGGACGGGCAGCGGCGGGGCACCGTCCAGGGTGAGGTGGGAGACGACCAGCGGGCTGCCCGGGACGGTCGCCTGCCGCAGCCGGGCGACCGCGTCCCACGGCTGCTCGGCGTCGGTGAGGAAGTGCAGCACCGCCACCAGCAGCACGGCGACCGGGCGGTCGAAGTCGATCACCGCCCGGACGTCGGGGTGGGTCAGCAGTTCGTCCGGGCGGCGCAGGTCGCCCCGGACCACGCGGATCCGCCTGTCGACCGGCAGCAGCCGCCGGGCGTACGCGACGGCGACCTCGTCGTAGTCGACGTAGACCACTGTCGAGTCGGGGGCGACCTGGCGGACCACCTCGTGCACGTTGCCCTGGGTGGGCAGCCCGGCACCGATGTCGAGGAACTGGCGTACGCCGAGCTCGGCGGCGTGCCGGACGGCCCGGCGCAGGAAGTGCCGGTTGGCCTGGGCGGCGATCCCGGTGTCCGGGAAGATCCGCAGGATCTGCTCGGCGGCGGCCCGGTCGACGGCGAAGTTGTGGCACCCGCCGAGGTAGTAGTCGTACATCCGGGCCACGTTCGGCCTCTGCTCGGCGTCGGTCGGCGCGGTCACCGGCCCTCCCCTGCGCTCGCGGTCCCCGGACGACCCGCCGCCGCACGGCGGGCGTGCCCTGATGTCTAGCACCTGGGGCGACGAGATGTTGACCCGCCGTGTCGGCGAAGCGGCTGCGCACCACCATCACCTGCAGGTATGACGGTGACACGAGCGTCGTCGAGGAGGCATCCGATGAACCCTGCCCGGGAGACCGTGGAGGTGGACCCGACCCTGTTCCGGGCCGTGTACGACTCACCCGCCTCGCTGCCGGGGCGGCACCGCTGGACCACCCCGGAGCACGACGTACGCCGGCTGGAGAAGCTGCTCGGGATGCCGGCGCAGAGCATCGGCGCACCGCTGTGGGTGAGCGGCGACGAACCGGACTGCCCCAAGTGCGGACGCCGGACCACCTGGCTGGACATCGTCGCCTCGGCCCTCAAGGGTGTGCACGACCCGACGATGATCGCCACGGTGATCCTCGGTGACCGCCGGTACGTCAACACCGAGGTCCCGGAGGCTATCGCCGGGGTGCACTGCCTCGACTGCCACACCCCGGTCACCGGGCTGCGCAGTTTCAAGTGCCACAACTGGGCGTACGCCTTCGAGGAGCTGGCCGCGGTGCGGGAGCGGATGCGGGGCGGGTCAGGCCCGGTGGGCGGGTCGCCGGCCGGGCGGTGACGGCGGCTCCGGCCCCGGGTCGGGCAGCTGCGGCATCGGCCGGGTGACCGCCTCCCCACCGGTGACGGTCACCGGCTCTCCGGCGTGCCGCAGCTCGACCGCCGTCGCCGGGTCGGCGTCGGGCAGCTCGTAGCGGGCCCCGTCCCGGGTCAGGGTGACCCGCAACCGCTGCCCGCGCCAGCGCAGATGGAATGCCAACCGGTGGATCGGGGCCGGCAGCCGGGGGTCGAACGACAGCTCCCCGGTGTCGTCGCGCAGCCCGCCGAAGCCCTCCACCACCGCCGTCCACGCCCCGGCCAACGCGGCCAGGTGCAGCCCGTCGCTGGTCTTGTCACCGAGGTCGGCGAGATCGTGCAGCGCGGCCTCGGCGAACAGGTCGTACGCCAGGTCCAGGTGGCCCAGCTCGGCGGCGAGCACCGCCTGCGAGCCGGCCGACAGCGACGAGTCGCGGACGGTACGGGCCTGGTAGTAGGCGAAGTTGCGGGCCTTGGCCTCGGCGGTGAACTCCCCCGGGCAGCGCTGCATCGCCAGCACCAGGTCGGCCTGCTTGACCACCTGCCGCCGGTACAGCTCCAGGTAGGGGTAGTGCAGCAGCAGCGGGTAGTCGTCGTCGGTCATCGCCGCGAAGTCCCACTCGGGCTGCTCGGTGAAGCCGGCCGCCTGCTGGTGCACCCCGCGCTTGCTGTCGTAGGGCAGGTGCACGGCGTCGGCGGCGGCCCGCCAGCGGGCGACCTCCCCGGCGTCGACACCGAGCGCGGCGGCCCGCTCCGGGTGCCGTCCGGCGGCGTCGGCGGCACCCCGCAGGTTGCGCCGCACCATCAGGTTGGTGAAGACGTTGTCGTCGACGAGCGCGGCGTACTCGTCGGGGCCGGTGATCCCGGTGACGTGGAACGCGCCGTCGTCGGACCAGTGACCGTAGCCGGCCCAGAGCCGGGCCGTCTCCACAAGCAGCTCCAGCCCGGTGTCGGCGAGGAACGCCTGGTCGTCGGTGGCCGCGACGTAGCGCAGCACCGCGTCGGCGACGTCGGCGTTGACGTGCAGCGCGGCGGTGCCGGCCGGCCAGTAGCCGGAGCACTCCCGGCCGCCGATGGTGCGCCACGGGAAGGTCGCCCCGGTCAGCCGCAGCTCGGCGGCGCGCTCCCGGGCCTCGGGCAGGTGGGCGTGCCGCCAGCGCAGCGCGCCCCGGGTCACCTCGGGCAGCAGGTACGTCAGCACCGGCAGCACGTAGCTCTCGGTGTCCCACAGCACGTGCCCGTCGTAGCCGTTGCCGGTGAGCCCCTTCGCCGCGATGGTCCGGTCGCCGTCGGCCCGCCCGGCCTGGAGCAGGTGGAACACGGAGAACCGGACGGCCTGCTGGAGCTCGGTGTCACCGTCGATCTCCACGTCGGCGGTGCGCCACCGCTCGTCGAGCACGGTCCGCTGGTCGGCAAGCAGCGCGTCGAAGCCGTGCCGCCGGGCGTCGTCGGCCTCGACGGTGACCAGGTCGGCCAGCTCGTCGGGGGTGCCGCCGTCGACCGGGCTGCACCCGTACGCGGCGAATTTGGTCAGCCGCAGCCGCCCGCCCGGGGCGAGCCGGCCCTCGATGGTCATCCGCAGCCGGTCCGGGGTGTGGTCGTCGCTGTCGACGAAGCCCGCTGGCAGTTCCGTCTCGTGGGTCACCGCGACGGCGACGCGCTGGGCGCTGCGGTCGGTGCGGTGCACCAGCACGCCCCGGTGACCGTCCGGACGGTGCAGTTCGGCGTCGAGCGGATCGTGCACGATCGAGGCGGCCCGGGGGTCGTCGCCGCGTTCCGGCACCCGCTCGTTGGCCAGCACGTCCGAGCAGAGCCTGATCTCGACAGGCCGGTCGTCAAGCGACTCGACCTGGTAGCGGACGGCGGCGACGGCATGCCGGGGCAGCGAGACCAAGCGGGTGCTGCGGACCCGGACCCCGTGCCCGCCCGGCGAGATCCACTCGGTGTGCCGTTCCACCACACCGGCGCGCAGGTCGAGGGTCCGTTCATGGCTGCGGACGGTCCCGGTGCGCAGGTCCAGCGGCTCGCCGGCCACCCAGAGCCGGATCAGGGCGGCGTTGGGCGCGCTGATCACGCTGTCGCTCTCCTGCGGGAAGGCGTACCCGTCCTCCGGGTAGCTCTGTTCCCGCCGCTCGTGGAGACCGTTGAGGTAGCTGCCCGGCATGCCGTAGGGCTGGCCCTCGTCGAGGGTGCCCCGCCAGCCCACCCAGCCGTTGCCGAGGGCGAAGACCGACTCGGTCTCGCCGAGTCGCTCCAGGTCGGTGGTGGTACGCCGGATCTGCCAGGTCTCGTCCATCTGCACGGCGGGGAGGTACCCGGCGTCGGTGGGCGGTCAATCGCGGGGGCCGCTGTGAACTCGCTGTGACGAAGGTCAGGGACGGCTCCCGACTTTGGCACGATGTGACCGTTCGGGAGACTTCCTATGCTCTCTCCGATTTCAATAGGGTATGAACCTTTAGTGAGGTGAACTATGGCGCAGAACGGCATGACGGAAATTCCCGATATCAGTGTGGAGTGGTACCGCGACCTGGTCGAGGTGGCCGACGCCGCCCCGGCCCCGGTGCAGTGGTTCGCGGTGCACTTCACCGAGGCGGTGATCCTGCTGCTCGGCCTGCTGCTGGTGGCCGTCGCCGCACCCAGGCTCTTCCGCGCCGAACCGTGGGGCCGGGCCCTCGCCCTGCTCGCGCCGGCCAGCGTCGTCCTGGCGTACGGGTGCAGCGAGGTGCTCAAGTCGCTTGTGGACGAGGAGCGGCCCTGCCGGGGCGCGGTCACCATCCTGGCCGGGCAGTGCCCGCCGACCGGCGACTGGTCGTTCCCGAGCAACCACGCCACCATCGCCGGGGCGCTGGCCACTGCCGTCCTGCTGCTCTCCCCCAGGTGGGGCCTGCTCGCCGCCCCGCTGGCCCTGCTCGCCGCGTTCTCCCGGGTCTTCGTCGGGGTGCACTACCCGCACGACGTCCTCGCCGGTCTGCTCCTCGGCCTGGCGGTGCCGCTGCTTGTCGCCCCGTTGGCGGCCCGCCCGCTCGCGGAGGTGCTACGCCGCCGCTCCGCCACGCCCGCCCCGGACCCGGTCGCCACCGGCCCCCGCCCCCGCTACTGAGCCTCCTCCCCGCTCACGGGCGGCCGAGAGCCCCACGGCAGCCCCGAGGCTGCGGCAGCCGGTGTGGTCAGCCGGGCAGGAGCAGGGCGGCGCAGGTGCCGGCGACCAGGAACGGGCCGAACGGCAGATGGCTGGACCAGCCGACCCGGCGGGACGCCAACAGCGCCACGCTGACCAGCGCCGACAACAGGAAGGTCAGCACCAGGCCGGTCACCAGCAGGCCCCAGCCCTGCCAGCCGAGCAGCGCCCCCACCCCCAGCGCCAGTTTGGCGTCGCCGAGGCCGAAGCCCCGCCGGCCGAGCAGCAGCGTGGTGGTGGCGAAGGCCAGGCCGAGCGCCGCGCCGGCCGCCACCGCGCGCAGCCACGGCCCGGCACCATCCACCCCGGTCAGCGCGGCCACCCCGAGCAGCGCCCAGGTGCCGATGGCGGCGGGCCAGGTGAGCCGGTCCGGTAACCGGTGCACCGCCACGTCCACCAGGACCAGCGGGACCGCCCAGCCGAGCCACCAGGCCAACGCCGCCCGCTCGGCCACCGCCCCGTCGACCAGCACCAGCACCGCCACGGCCACCAGCAACAACGCCTCGACCGCGAACGGGGCCGCGCCGATCCGGCCCCGGCAGGTCGGGCAGCGGGCCGCCGGTCCGAGCGCCGGCAGCGGCCGGTCCAGCCCGACCGGCGCGCCGCAGCCCTCGCACCCGCCCCGGTCCACCACCCCCGGGGGTACGGCGTACCGGGCGACCGCCAACCGGAGCACCGGCACGACCGTCAGCGCCGCCGCCAGCCGCCGAGCAAAGGACACGGAGGGTGACTTCCCGTCGGGGCCCGGGTAACGGTCCGATATCACTCCGGTGTCCGGAGTGGAGACCAGGCCGGCCCTTACCCCCTCGGAGTCTTCCGGGGCGTCGGCGGCAGCAGCCGGGGAACGGATCGGGCGAGGCCGATCGACCCGCCCCATATCCCCCGGTGGCGCGGGCGGTTCGACAATCATGCCGGTCCGGTCGGCGGGCACCGGCCCATGATCGGCCGACCCCGGTGGCACCGGCCGGCCCCCCTGGACATCGCCCACCTTCGGTCACTCCTGCCCATCACTGAGAGTGCGCGGTTGAATTGCCTCTGTTGCATCGGCGCACGTCAGCCTATGCTCGCCCCTTGGGTGGGGCGCAACTCCGAGCAGCCGCGTGACAGCCCACACCGGACAGCACACTCCACAGTTGGCAAAAGATCCGCACAGGTAAATGCAGCAGCACCCCGGAAATGTCCGATCGACATCATCCCGGCGTACCGCCGCATGCCCGGAGGCCGCCACGATCGCCGCCGCCGGGTGGTACCGAGGAGGGGCACGGCAATGCGTACAGGGCATTCCCGCCGCTGGACCACCTGCCTGGTCATCGCCGCGGTGGCCGGCTCCGCCGCCGGTTGCGGCGACGCACCGGAGACGACCACCGCACCCGCACCCCGGCCGGCGAGCGACACCCGCCGGCCCACCGAGGCGGAACGGGACGCCGAGCGGGCCGCGCTGGCGGCGTACGCCGGCTATCTGGAGGCCTCCCGCGAGGCGAGCCGGGACAGCGACCCCCGCCACCCCAAGTTGACCCGGTTCCTGGCCGACCCGCTGCTCACCCGGGTCCGGGTCGCCATCGACGACACCCGACGGCACGGCGCGGTACGCACCGGGACGCTCAGGTCCGAACCCACCGTCACCTCCGTCAGCCTCGACGGTGAACCGCCGACCGTGGAGATCCAGGACTGCCTGGACGCCACCGGCTACCGGCTGGTCTACGTCAAGGACAAACGGGTGGTGCCCGGCTCCGGCGGCACCCGTCACCTGGCGACCGCCACCGCCACCCGCTACCCGGACGGCCGGTGGCTGATCAGCTCCGGCGCGGCACACGAGGACCAGCCATGTTGACCTGGAGAAATGGGCACGCCCCCACCCGCCGGGTGCTCGCCGGGCTGCTGCTTGCGGTGCTGGTCGCCGGGGTCGCGCCGCAGGCACCGGTGCAGGCCGCCGGCCCGGGGGTGGAGTGCCCGCCGGGGCAGAACGACTGCAGCATCTGGGACGACGACCCGGGCACCCCCGGGGACCCGGGCGGCGGCGACGGTCCGGGTAGCCCGAACAGCCCCGGCGCCACCCCGAAGTGCCAGTGGAACGGCAAGCCGCTGCCCTGCTACAACGAGTTCCTCGGCTGGTTCGACAACGCCAGCGGCTGCTACTACAAGGTCGCCGAACCCCAGCCCGAGGCCTCCGACGGCCAGGTGTGGTACGTCCGCACCTGCAACGGCGGTGACCTGGGCGACCAGTCGACGGTGCTGCTCGCCGGGCCGCCGCCCGGGTTCGGCACCCCGCCCGACCCGGAGGAGCTGGCCCGCCGGGCGCTCGCCTCGATCAGCCTGCTGCCGCCCCGGGCCTCGGTGGCCCCCCGGCGCAGCATGGGCCCCGGTCTGGTCGGCCTGCCGGTCTGGATGTGGGCCAGCACCGGCCGGAACTACTTCGGCCCGCTCCACGCCTCGGCCAGCGACCGCGGCCTGACCGTGGAGATCACCGCCGAGGTCGAGCGGATCGTATGGACCATGGGCAACGGCAAGAAGATCACCTGCACCGGCCCCGGCACACCGTACAAGGCGAACGGCCCGAACGCCGGCAAGAAGTCGCCGACCTGCGGTTACGACGGCTACCCCACGGTCGGCAACTACCGGGTCAGCGCCACCACCTTCTGGAACGTGCACTGGGCCGGCGGTGGCCGTAGCGGCGACATCGCGCAGACCCGCACCAGCGGCGTCATCGACATCCAGATCAAGGAGCTCCAGGTGGTGACCCGATGACCAACGCGCCGGTCTTGCGAGCCCCGCAGTCGCGAACGGAGATCTTCCCAGTGAGCGCGAGGAGTGAGCCGATCTTGCGAGCCCCGCAGTCGCGAACGGAGATTGTCCAGTGAGTCTGGCCACCCGCAATGGACTTCCGGTGGACGCGCCGGTCACCCCGCCCAAGGTGGTCCGGCAGCGCCGTACCCGGCCCGGTCTGCTCGGCCTCGCCGTACTGCTTATCGCGTTGGGTGGCCTCGGCGCGGCCTTCGCGGTCACCTCGGTCCGGGCCACCGGCAGCTACCTGGCGGTCGCCCGTGAGGTCGAGGTGGGTCGCATCCTGACGGCCGACGACCTGGTCAGCGTGCAGGTCTCCGGGGGCGCGGGGCTGTCCCCGGTGCCGGCGAAGAAGCGGGACGAGGTGGTGGGCAAGCGGGCCGCCGTGTCGCTGGTCCCCGGTTCGCTGCTCACCATGGCGCAGCTCACCGACGCCCCGCTCCTCGGCCAGGGGCAGCAACAGATCGCGCTCGGCCTGGAGCCGAGCAAGGTGCCGGCCCGCAAGCTGCACCCCGGTGACAAGGTGCTGCTGGTCAGCACCCCGGACGAGGACGCCGACAACCAGCCGTCGACCACCCGGTTCACCGCCACCGTGATCGACGCGGTCACCCCGGAGAACGACGACGTGGTGGTCTACCTGGCGCTCGCCGTCCGGGACGTCCCGGCGGTGGTGGTGCTGGCCGCACAGGACCGGATCGCCCTCGTGCTGACCGAGGCGGCCTGACCGTGGCCATCATCGCGCTGGTCTCGGCGAAGGGCTCGCCCGGCGTCACCACCACGGCGCTGGCCTGCACCCTGAGCTGGCACCGGCGGCTGGTGCTCGCCGAGTGCGACCCGGCCGGCGGCTCGGTCCTCGCCGGCTACCTGGGCGGTGCGCTCGACGGGCCGCGCGGAATCGGTGAGCTGGCCGTGGGTGAGCTGCGCGACGGCAGCCTGGAGTCGACGTTCTGGTCCCAGCTGGTCGACCTGGACGCGCCGAGGCGGGAGCGGCTGCTGCTGCCCGGCGTGGTGGACCCGGCCCAGGCCGGCAGCGTCGCCCCGCTGTGGCAGCGGTTCGCCGACTTCTTCGGCGCGCTGGAGAAGGGCCGCCCCGGCTACGACGTGGTCGTCGACTGTGGACGGCTTCAGGTCTTCGGGCCGCCGTGGCCGCTGCTGCGCGCCGCCGACGTGGTGCTGCTGGTGACCCGGGCACAGCTGCCCGACCTCTCCGCCACCAGGTCGACGATCCGGGCGATCGAGCGGGACTTCACCGACCACCGGGTGCCCCCGGGCACGCTGCGACTGGTGGTCGTCGGCGACGGCCACGGCAAGGGCGAGATCAGCAAGGCGTTGGGCGTACCGGTGATCGCCCGGTTGCCGGACGACCGGCGTACCGCGCAGGTGCTCAGCTTCGGTGGCACGGTCCGCGCCGGACGGCCGCTGCTGCGCGCGGCGGCGGCGTTGGAGGCCCCGGTCCGGGAGTTGCTGGAGCAGCGGCGGGCCCGGTTGGCCTGGCCGGCCCCGGCCCAGGGGGTGCCGGATGCGGTTTGAGCCGGTCGCCCACGACCCGCGCACCCCGCCGCCGGGGGCCACCTCGACGATGCCGCCCCTGCCACCGGTGAACGGCCGGCACCACGCCGCCGCGCCGCCGCCGGCCGCCGCCCCACCCGCGCCCACCCCGCCGCCTCGACCGAAGGTGGACTTCGCGCTGGTCCGCGAGCTGCGCCGGGAGCTGAGCGAACGGCTCACCCAGTGGCAGCGCGGCCGGGAGTTCGACGCCGACGCCGAAGAGGTCGAGCGGGCCCGGCTCGCCGTCGCCGTGGTCTCCGGCTACGCCGACGCGGTACGCCGGGCCGGCACCCCGCTCAGCGCCGACGAGGAACGGACCCTGCTCGACCAGGTGACAGCCGAACTGGTCGGGCTGGGTCGACTCCAGACCCTGCTGGTCGACGACACCATCGAGGAGGTGCACATCCTCGGCTGCGACCAGGTGCGCATCACCCGGCACGGCGGTGGCGTCGACTGGGGTGAGCCGATCGCCGACAGCGACGACGAGCTGGTGGAGATCCTCCAGGCGGCGGCCCGGCGGGCCGGGGCCACCGAGCGGTCGCTGTCCACCTCCAAGCCGACGCTCGACCTGCAACTGCCCGACGGCAGCCGGTTGGCGGCGGTGTTCCTGGTCAGCCACCGCCCGTACGCGGTGATCCGTAAGCACAACACGCTGGACGTCAGCCTCGACGACCTGGCCGGCAGCCGCCCCGACCTGGACGAGATGATCGATCCGCTGCTGCGCGACTTCCTCCGGGCGTCCATGCGGGCCGGGTTGAACATCATGGTCGCCGGGCTGGCCGGGGCCGGGAAGACCACTGTCATCCGGGCGCTGATGGACGAGATCCCGCCCGACGAGCCGTACGTGCTGCTGGAGGAGAGCCGCGAGCTGCTGCCGGCCCGGCGTGGCGACAAGCACCGGGCGGTGATGAGCTTCGAGTCCCGCGAAGGGCACGGCGAACGCGGCCCGGACGGTCGACCGGCAGGTGAGGTGAGCATCGCCGACCTGATCCCGGTGTCGCTGCGGATGGGCGTGCTGCGGATCATCGTCGGCGAGGTCCGGTCCCGGGAGATCGTGCCGATGCTCCAGGCGATGACCACGAGTCGCGGGTCGATGTGCACCATCCACGCCCGTACCCCGGCCGGGGTGAGTGAGCGGATCATCGAGCTGGCGCTGGCCCACGGCCGGGAGATGACGGTCGACCAGGCCCGCCGGATGGCCGGCAACGCCCTCGACCTGATCGTCTACGTCACCGTCGAGGACGAGACCGCGATCGGCGGGCGCAAACACCGGTTCGTCTCCCACGTGGAGGAGGTGATCGGGGTGGGCGACGCCAACCGGATCACCACCACCACCGTCTTCGGGCCCGGCCCGGACGGCCGGGCTATCCCCCGCCACCTGCCGGAACGGGTCCGTGGCCAACTGCTGCGGGTCGGCTACGACGCCCGGCTGCTGTCCCGGTTCATCGAGGCCGGCGCGGGCGCGTGGCGTCGTCCCCGGCACAGTCGCCTCGCCCCGGTGGTGCGCCGATGAGCACCATCGAACTGCTCGCGGTGGTCTCCGGCGCGGCCTTCGTCGGTGGTCTGGTGCTGGCCGTGGTGGCGCTCTTCGGCACCACCAGGCCCACCCGACCGGCCCGCAGCTCCGGCACCGGGCTGCGTCGGCTCTGGCTCGGTTCGGGGACGAACCGCCAGGACCAGCGCGCCCACCAGCTGACGCTGGGCGCGGCGGTGGTGGCCGGTGCGCTGGCGTTCCTGCTCACCGGGCTGCCGGTGGTGGGTCTGATCGTGGCGGTGGCGGTGCCGGGGGTGCCCTGGCTGTTCGCGGTGGGCCGGGCCGAACAGCGGGCGATCGCCCGGATCGAGGCGGTCGGCGAGTGGACCCGCCGGCTCAAGGACGTCTCCAACACCGGGCAGGGCCTCCAACAGGCGATCGTCGCCACCATCGCCACCGTCCCCGACCAGATCCAGGAGGAGGTACGGCTGCTCGCCGCCCGCCTCCAGGCCGGCTGGACGGCCCGGTCCGCGCTGCTGGCGTTCGCCGACGAGATCGGCGACCCGGTCTGCGACCAGGTGGTCGCCGCGCTGATCCTGCACCTGACCGACCGGGGTGAACGCCTCGGCGACGTGCTCGGTTCGATCGCCTCGGCCGCCTCGGCCGAGGTGGCCACCCGACGCGAGGTGGAGGCCAAACGCACCCAGCCCCGGTTCGCGGTCCGCTTCCTCACCGGGATGACCCTGGCCGTGCTGGCGTACGGGCTGGTCAACACCGAGTACATCAGGCCGTACGGGACGTTCTTCGGTCAGGTGCTGATGGCGATGCTCGGAGCGGCGTTCGTCGCCCTGCTGGTCTGGGTGCGCTCGATGAGCCAGCCCCCGCCGCCGCCCCGGTTCCTACCCAGGCCCGACCCGGCGGAGGTGCTCGCGTGATGCTCAACTGGCAGCTCACCATCGCGGTGCTCGGCGGGGCCGCCATCGGGCTCGGCCTGTTCCTGCTGGTCCGGGAGACGTTGCCGGCCTCCCCGGCGCTCGGCCCCGCGCTGCGCCGGCTGCACCAGCCACCGGGCACCGCCGTCGCCGCCGGCCGGGGGCCGGACTGGCTGGGTGGCTTCTCCCGCTGGCTCAGCCCGCCGCACCGCCAGCTCGCCCTGCTCGACCAGACCCCCGAGCAGTACGCCATGTCGATCCTGCTCTCCGCTCTGGTCGGGTTGGCCACCCCGACGGTGGCGGGGGCGCTGCTCTTCCTGGCCGGGGTGGGCATGCCGGTGGTCGTACCGGTGCTGGGCAGTCTCGGGTTGGCGCTGATCTGCGCGCTGCTGGCACACCGGGCGGTGTTGACCAAGGCGGACGCCGCCCGCGACGAGTTCCGCGCGGCCGTCTGCACCTACCTGGACCTGGTGGCGTTGCAGTTGTCGGCGGCGCACGGCCCGGTGCAGTCGCTGGAACGGGCGGCGGCGGTCTGCGACGGCTGGGTCTTCGCCCGGATCCGCGAGTCGCTGCGGATCGCCCAGATGCAGATGCACTCCCCCTGGGACGAGCTGCAGGAGCTGGCCGAGAAGATCGGCATCCCGGAGCTGGGTGACGTCGGGGCGATCATGCGGTCCTCCGGCAGCGAGGGCGCCCAGGTGCACGAGACGCTGCGCAGCCGCGCCGAGTCGCTCCGCGACCAGATCCGCACCGACAACCTGGCCCGCGCCGAGGGCGTCACCAGCCGGCTGGACATTCCCGGCTCGCTGCTGGTCTTCGTGCTGCTGGCGTTCGTCCTCTATCCGTTCGTCGCCCGCCTCTGAGCAACCCACCCTCCCCAAGGAGTCCCGTCATGCAATTCGTCACCTTCCTCTACGTGGCCACCGTGGCCCGCCTGTCCGAGCTACGCCGGGAGGCGGAACGGGGCGACAGCCCGGTCCCGACCGCCGTGATCATCGCCGGCCTGGTGGTTGCCGCAGCCGCAGTCACCGCCCTGGTCAAGACCAAGGCCGAGGGATGGATCAACAGCATCCCGAGCCAGTGACAGGCGTTCCCCTGGTCGGCTCACGTCGGGACCGGACGGCCCCCACCGCCCGGTCCCGGTGCGCACCCCTGCGCGCGTCCGCGCCCCCACACACGTCCGCAGCCGGGCACGCCGCCCCGGCCGGGCTCCGCGCCGCCGGCCGGGCCGCACACCGCAGGCTCACCGCCGGGGGTACGGACCGGGGGGCCAACCCGGTGGAGCTGGCCGTGGTGATGCCGGCGGTGCTGGTGCTGCTCTTCGGCTCCATCCAGATCGCCGCCTGGTTCGTGGCCCGGTCGACGGCGATGCACGCCGCCCAGAGCGGGGTGAACGCGCAACGGGTCCTCGACGCGCCGGCCGGGGCGGGTGAGGCCCGCGCCAGACACTTCCTGGGTGCCGCCGGGGACTGGCTGGCCGGCGCGAAGACCACCTGCGCCACCACCGCCACCGAGGTGACCTGCACGGTCACCGGGAAGTCCCTGAGCGTCATCCCGGCCGTCCGGTTCGACGTCCGGCAGACCGCCCACGGCACGGTCGAACGGTGGACGAACCCGTGACCGCCCACCCGACCCGGCGCACCTGGCGCGCCGTACTGACCGAACGGGCCGGGCCACTCCCCCGGAGCGACCAGTCCGTCGTCCCCGCCGGACGACCCACCGCCGACCCGCCGACCGGGCTGGCCGCGGGGCGTGCCCGGGGATCGGTGTCGGTGGAGGTGGCGGTGCTGGCCCCGGCGTTCCTCGCGTTGCTGATGCTGGCCGGGGTGGCCGGCCGGGTCGCGGTGGCCGACGAGGCCGTGGAGGCGGCGGCGCACGACGCCGCGCGGGCCGCCTCGATCGCCCGCGACGCCGGTACGGCGGAGAGCGCCGCCCGGTCGGCCGCCCGGCGGCAGCTCGACTGGCGGGGCCTCCACTGCACGAGCGCACCCCGGGTCACGGTCTGGGGGTCGACACGGAACTCCGACCACACGTCGCTGAACACGGCGTTCCGGAGCCCGCTCGGCGAGCCGGTGAGCATCTGGGTCCGGGTGAGCTGCACCGTCTCCTTCGCCGGTATGCGCTTCCCCGGCCTGCCGATGGGTGACAAGCGGGTCGAGGCGACCTTCGCCTCCCCACTGGACCGTTACCGGACCCGGCAGTGACCGCGCGCCCGACCGGCGACGAGGGCCGGATCAGCCTCTTCCTCGCCGTCACCATGCTCGGCGTACTGGCGATCATCGGCGCTGCTTACGACGGCGCGGGTCAGCTGCGTACCCTGCAACGCGCCGACGACCTGGCCGCCGAGGCGGCCCGCAGCGGCGGCCAGGTGATCGACCGGGCCGCCGCGATCGAGGGACGGCCCAAGGTGATCGACGAGCCGGGTGCCCGCGCGGCCGTCACCCAGTACCTGCGGGGCAACTCCGACGTGACCGGCCAGCAGGTCAGCTTCCCGGTGGTCGCCGGCGAGAAGCAGATCCGGGTACGGGTCACCGTCGTCTACCGCCGGCACCTGCTCGGCCTGATCGGCATGGACCGCACCGTCACCGTCTCGGCCGAGGCGACCGCCCGCACCCTCACCGACCGACCATGAGCCCGCTCACCCGACCGGCATCGTCGCCGATCTCGCCGTCCCCGGCAGACGCCGGGCCGCTCGACCGACAGAACGTGGACCCGCTCCCCCGGCGCCCACGCACCGACAGACCGTAGGAAGGAGGGCGTCATGACCGCACCGCGTGGTTCCACCGCCCGGCGTACCGGGCAGTTGCTCACCGGCTTCGGGTCGCTGGTGGTCCTGGTGGCGTTGCTGGGCGGCGCGCCGGTGGCGTTGCTCGCCTTCGCCGGCAACCCGCTACCCGACCACCTGCCCACCCTCGCCGAGGTCGGCACCCTGCTGACCAGCCGCGACGACGGCCAGCTCTTCATCCGGGCGCTGGCAGTCGTCGGCTGGTTCGGCTGGGCGACGTTCGCCTTCTCGGTGCTGGTGGAGGTGGGTGCCCAGGTGACCCGCCGGCAGACGCCCCGGCTGCCCGGGATGGGCCGGCAGCAGCGGGCGGCGGCGGCCCTGCTGGGCTCGGTCGCCCTGATCATCGCGGCCAGTCCGGCAGCCAGCGCGGCGGTGACGCTGGCCCAGCCACTGCCGGCCGCCGCCGGCACCGGCGTGGCCACCACTTCGCACACCTCCCGCAGTGCCCTCGGCGCCGCCCCCAGTGCCGGTCTCGGTGCCAGCTCCGGTGTCGCCCACGGTGCGGCCCCGACCACCGGGCAGCCCACGGCCAAGCCGGTGTACCGGGTGGCCCGGGGCGACTACCTGGGTGAGGTGGCGGAGCGTTACCTGGACGACTTCGACCGCTATCCGGAGGTGGCCCGGCTCAACGACCTGCACGACGCCAACCGGATCCGGCCGGGTCAGCTCATCAGGCTGCCCGCCGAGGCCGACGACGCCGGTGCCCGCCGGCACGCCGCAGGTCACCTCGTCCCGGGTACGCCCCGCAAGCCGTCCCCGCGCCCGCCGGCCACCACGCCGGGTAACCCTGGCGGCCAGGCCGACCCGCAGCAGCCGGGCGCTCCCGGTTCCCCGGGCGGTCCGGGCGGGCCGACCACCCCGGGCAAGCCGGCCCGTCCGGCCACCCCCACCAGCCCCACCGCCCCCGCCAGCCCGAAGCCGACCGGCAAGATCGGGCCGGCCACACCGCAGACCGCCACCCCGCAGACCGCTCAACCACCCGCGCAGCAGCCGGCCGAGCGACCGGTCGGGGTTCCGCCCGCGATGGCCGCCGGTGCCTCCCGGGCCACCCCCGCCGACACGATCAACCGACCGCTGGCCGTGTCGGCGGTGCTGGCGGTGGCGAGCATCGTCGGCGCACAGATCGGCGCGGTGCTCGGCCTGCGCCGCCGCCCCGTCCGGGTGGCCGCCGGCCGCACCTCGGCCGCCCGGATCGCCGCCGCCCGGACGTCCACGCCCCGCACCCCGGGCCGCTCGATGGGAAGCCGCGCCTCCGCCGCCCGAGACCTGGTAACCGGCCGCCACCGCCGCGACTGACCCAACCCGCACCCCTACCCCGCCCCACCCCCCCACCCCGGCCGGGCCCACCCCGACCGGACCGCCCTGGTGATCAAGAAGTT
>NZ_JBTMMT010000052.1:0-46885 GCF_055517075.1 Micromonospora sp. DSM 43699 | reverse complement strand
GGTGGGGGGTCAGGCGGGGGTGAGCCAGCGGTGGAGGGTGGCGGCGCCGTCGCGGATCTTGGTGAGTTCGACGTGTTCGTCCTTGTGGTGGGCCAGGTTGGGGTCGCCCGGGCCGAAGTTCAGCGCCGGGATGCCCATCGCCGCGAACCGGGCCACGTCGGTCCAGCCCAGCTTGCCGATCGGGGCCGCACCCACCGCCGCCAGGAACTCCTGGGCCGCCGGCGAGTCGAGTCCGGGAGGCGCGCCAGCGGCCGCGTCGGTGACCGTCAGCTCGAATCCGTCGAGCACCTCCCGCAGGTGCGCCTCGGCCGCCGCCGGGTCACGATCGGGCGCGTACCGGTAGTTGATCTCGATCTCGCAGCGGTCGGGTACGACGTTGCCGGCCACCCCGCCGTGGATCCGTACCGCGTTCAGGCCCTCGCGGTAGTCGCAACCGTCGATGGTGACCCGCCGGGCCTGGTAGGTCGAGAGCCGGCGCAGCACCTCCCCCGCGCCGTGGATGGCGTTGACCCCGCGCCAGGACCGGGCCGCGTGGGCCCGCTCGCCGTGGGTGGTGACGACCGCCCGCATGGTGCCCTGGCAACCGGCCTCGACGATGCCGTACGTCGGTTCCAGCAGCACCGCGAAGTCGGCCTGGAGCCATTCCGGGTGGGCCTGGGAGACCAGGGTGAGCCCGTTGTACCGGGACTCGATCTCCTCGGCCTCGTAGAAGAAGTACGTCACGTCGTACCGGGGGTCGGGCAGGGTCACCGCCAGGTGCAGCGCGAACGCCACCCCGGACTTCATGTCGGAGGTGCCGCAGCCGTACATCAGGTCGCCGCGCATTGTCGACGGGAAGTTGTCGTTGAGCGGCACCGTGTCCAGGTGCCCGGCGAGCACCACCCGGGAGGCCCGGCCGAGGTCCGTCCGCGCCATCACCGTGTTGCCGTGCCGGAAGGTGCTCAGGTGCGGCACCCGGCGCAGGACCTCCTCGACGCAGTCGGCGATGGCCTTCTCGTCGAGGGAGACGGATTCGATGTCGACCAGGGCACGGGTCAGCGCCACCGGATCGGCCAGGACCTCGGGGGTAAGCGGGTTCTCCATGGTTCGCACGGTACCGTCCTGAACGGTGGGCGCGAGGGGTGAGCCCGCGCGGGCCCGCAGCCGCGAACGAGAGGGTAGAACAGTGACGTCCCAATCCGCCTGGGGTATCGGCCTGGCCACCGTGACCGCCGCCGAGCAGGTGCTCGACACCTGGTACCCGACCGGCAAGCTGGGGCTGGGCGAGTTGCCGCTGGTCCCCGGCGAGGACCAGGCCGACGTGCTCGACCTGCCGCCCGGCGCGATCGGCGAGCGGGCCCTGCCCGGCCTGCGTACGGTGCAGGTGGTCACCGTGATCGGCGCGCTGGACGAGCCGATCAAGGACGCCGCCGACGCGTACCTGCGGCTGCACCTGCTCTCCCACCGCCTGGTGCGGCCCAACGAGCTGAACCTCGACGGCATCTTCGCCCAACTGGCGAACGTCGCCTGGACGTCGGCCGGGCCGTGCCCGCCGGAGCGGGTGGACGAGTTGCGGGTGATCGAGCGGGCCGCCGGCCGCCACCTGGCCGTGTACGGGGTGGACAAGTTCCCCCGGATGACCGACTACGTGGTGCCTGGCGGGGTGCGGATCGCCGACGCGGACCGGGTCCGGCTCGGCGCCCACCTGGCCAGCGGCACCACCGTGATGCACGAGGGCTTCGTCAACTTCAACGCCGGCACGCTGGGCACCTCGATGGTCGAGGGCCGGATCGTGCAGGGCGTGGTGGTCGGCGACGGCTCCGACATCGGCGGCGGCGCGTCGATCATGGGCACCCTCTCCGGCGGCGGCACCGACCGGGTCCGGATCGGCGAGCGGAGTCTGGTCGGCGCGAACGCCGGGGTCGGCATCTCGCTGGGCGACGACTGCGTGGTGGAGGCCGGCTGCTATCTCACCGCCGCCTCGAAGATCACCCTGCCGGACGGCCGGGTGGTCAAGGCCCGCGAACTGTCCGGCGTCGACGGGCTGCTGTTCTGGCGCAACTCGGTCACCGGGGCGCTGGAGGCGAAGCCGCGCACCGGTCGGGGCATCGAGCTGAACGCCGCCCTGCACGCCAACGACTGACGACCGAGCGGTCCGGGCCCGCGACGAGACCGTCGTGGGCCCGGACCTCGGTTCACTTCAGGCGGTACGCCTGGATGATCCGGGTGCTCGCGGTGTTGCCGTCGGTGTCCCGGGCGGTCGCCCGCAGGGACACGTACCCGGCACCGGCCGGGTGGTTGACCAGCGCCACGGTGCCCTGGCCCGGCACCTTCACCACGGTCGCCCGTCGCCAGGTCTTCCCGCCGTCGTACGAGACGTCGACGCTCAGCTTGGCCACCTTGGCGGTGCCGGCACCCGCCTGCCGCCGCACCTGGACCGGAACGGCGAAGACCCGCCCGGCCGGTGCGGTGTTGTCGGCGCTCAACCGCGGGGTGAACCGGATCTCCGACAGCGGCAGCCGCTTGGGCGTGTCACCCGCCACGTGCCCGGACCGGAAGGTCCAGCTCGCCTCGACCTCGGTGCTGAGATCGGTCAGGCTCCGCTTGGCCCCGGCGGTCAGCTTGTAGTCGCCGGCCTCCTTCGGCACGGTGAACTCGCCGTACCCCGACTCGTCGTTCTCCGCCACCAGCTTGCCGTTGCGCCACAGCGCGGTACGGGAGCTGTCGTTCAGCGACACCCCGATGTGTCCGGCCGCGTCGCTGTGCAGTGGCACGCTCACCCAGATGGTGTCCCCGATCCGGGTGACGTCCTCCTCCGGCCAGCGCGGGGTGGGCAGGGTCGGCCCGAGGGGCGCGGACCCCCAGGTCTCGGTGACCTTCCGACCGGCCTGGTAGGCGGCGGACCGGCCCAGGAGGAGCGCCTTGAGGTCCAGCCAGCCTTCCTCGGTCCGGGTGCCGAAGTCCAGTTCGGAGTCCCAGCGCATGCCCTTGGTGTTGTAGTACTCGGTGCGCTGGCCGGGCACGGTGGTGGGGACGTTCACCGCCCAGCCGCCGGTGTTGTAACCGTTGTCCGGGAAGACCAACCGCTCGGCCTCGAGCTCCGGGTACGCGTCGTGGAACTTGTGCACCACGGTGGCCAGGTCACGCGGTCGGTAGTCGCGGGTGAACCCGGTGGGCAGCCTGCCCGGTACGACCTCGCTCAGCGCGTACAGGTAGGGGCTGTGCGCGACGTCGAGGTCGGCCCACTGGCTGCTGAAGGAGGAGATGAACCGCTTGTCCGTCACCGTGCCGCCAAGCTGCCCGGTGCGCACCCCGCCGAAGGTGTCGGAGCCCACGCCGAAGCTGTAGCTACCGCCGTCGTCGGTGAAGAAGTTGGCGGCGACATCGACCAGGACGACCTTCGCGTCGGCCTGCGGGACGGTCATCCGGACCGGCCCGGTCCGACGCGCGTCGATGGTGAGCGCCGTGTCGCCGTCGACCACCAACTCCGGCTGGCTGAGCAGGGCCAGCCCGCTGGACTCGCCCTCCGGTGCCTCCTCGAACAGGACGCTGCTCAGCCCGTACCGGCCCTTGGGGATCCGGACCTCGGCGACACCGTCGGCGCCGAAGACGTCCCGCACGTCGAAGTCGGCGAGGCCGACCAGGGTGGTCGCGTAGTCGGCGGCGGGCTTGCCGTTCCGGTCGAGGTGGGTGAGCGTGACGGTGTAGCTCTCCACCTCCCGGTGCACCGCCAGCGGGGTGACCGCCACGGTGCTGCCCGAGCGGGCCACCATCCGGCCGGTCCAGTAGCCGTCGACCCCGAGCCGGGTGTCCGCGGTGACGGTGGTCTCGGCCCGGCCGCCCGCCGGGACGGTGATCCGGTTGACGCCGAGGGCGAACATGCCGGCCGGCGCGGCTTTCCCGCCCGGGCCCTTCACCTCAAGGGTGAGGTCGAGGGTGACCGGGGCGGAGCCGCCGTTCTGCCAGGCGACGGTCCGGGTGATCGGGGCGTCGTCACCGTGCGGCCAGAGGGCCCGACCGAACGAGACGCTTACCGGGTCGGTGGTGACCTGCTCGGTGATCGCCCGGGTCAGGTCCACCCGGCCGGCGCCCTGCTCGTAGGCGGTCTGCGTGGGGTGCGGCTTGGCGGCGGCCATCAGGGTCGCCTTGAGCTGCCCGGCCTTCCAGCCCGGGTGCTGTTGGGCGAGCAGCGCCACCGAGCCGGCGACGTGCGGGGTGGCCATCGAGGTGCCGGAGAGCGCGACGTACTGCGTCCCCACCGGATCGCCGATCTGGCCGTTGGCGGAGCGGGCGGCCACGATGTCGACGCCCGGGGCGGTGATGTCGGGCTTGAGCGCGTCGTCGCCGACCCGGGGGCCCCGGCTGGAGAACTCGGCCAGCTCGTCGTCCCGGTCGACCGCGCCGACGGTGAGCGCGGCGTCGGCGGTGCCCGGTGAGCCGACCGAGCCGTCCGAGCCGTCGTTGCCGGCGGCGATGACGAAGAGGCTGCCGGTCTGGGCGGTGAGCGTCTGGACGGCCTCTTCCAGCGGGTCGAGCTCCGGGGTGTCCCGGCCGCCGAGGCTCAGGTTGACCACGGTGGCCTTCTTGTCGACGGTGGCCCACTGCATGCCGGCCAGGATCGACGACTCGGCGCAGCCGAAGTCCTCGCAGACCTTGCCGTCGAGCAGCTTCGCGTCCGGCGCGACACCCTTGTACTTGCCACCGGAGGCGGCACCGGTGCCGGCGATGGTGGACGCGACGTGGGTGCCGTGGCCGACGGTGTCCTTCTGGTCCGGCGTGTCGCTGAAGTTGCGTGCCTCGGTCACCTTGCCGGCCAGGTCCGGGTGGGTGGCGTCGATGCCGGTGTCCAGCACCGCGACGGTCACCCCCTTGCCGGTGTAGCCGGCCGCCCAGGCGGTGGGTGCGCCGATCTGGGGCACGCTGTGGTCGAGCGAGACCGCGCGGCGGCCGTCCAACCAGATCCGCTCGACGCCCCCTGCCGCGTCGAGCCGGGCACCGCCGGCCCCGCCGGCCCTGTCGGCACCGCCGGCCCCGCCGGCCCTGTCGGCACCGCCGGCCCCGCCGGCCCTGTCGGCACCGCCGGCCCCGCCGGTGAGCGTCGACCAGACCGCGCCGGCCGAGGACTTGCCCGCGGTCAGGGCAGCGCCCCGGATGGCCGGCAGGTCGCGGGTCACCCGGGTGCCGGGCAGTCCGGCCGCACCGCGCCGGGCCTGCCCCGAGCGGTACGACACCAGCAGCGGCAGGCTGTCGCGGTGGGCGTCGTCGTAGCGGGCGTCGATCAGCGCGGTGACGTCGAACAGTCGCCTGTCGACCTGCCCCGAGCGGAGCAGCGGCAGCGCGTCCCGGGGCACCACGGAGAGGTGACCGCGTTCGCGGCTCACCACGAACTGCTGGTGCTTGCGGCCGGCGCCGGGGCGCACGGCGGCGCCGCCGGTGCGGGTGACGGTGACCTGGTCCCCGGTGATCAGGGTGACCGTGATGGAGCCCACGGCTGGCGCGGCGGGTCGGGGCGTGGCCTGAGCTGCGGGCGCGGCGCCCGCACTCGTCGCCGGTAGACCGAGGGCCAGGGCGAGCACCAGCCCACCGGCCGCGGTTCTTCTGGTTCCGTGCAACGGATCCCTCCTTCTGGGGCGTCTTCCATGACGGGAGTCATATCGACGCCTCAGAATTACATACTCAGTATGTAAAAAGAAGTCCGGATGATGACCTTCCGGCCACATTGCCGAGACACGGCCCCTCGGTTACCGGCGTCCGGCCGGTCGATCAGCCACGATCACCTGGTGACGTCCATGAGGGAACGCATGCTCGCCGGCGAGCCGTACATCGCGAACGAACCTGAGATCATCGCCGACCTGGACCGCGCCGCGCGGCTCACCGAACGCTTCAACCGCAGCTCCGCCGACGACCCCGAGGGCCGGCTCGCCGCCCTGCGCGAGCTGCTCGGCACCGTCGGCGAGGACGCCTGGGTACGCCCACCGCTGTACTGCGACTACGGCTGGCAGACCCACCTCGGCGCACGCAGCTTCGTGAACTTCAACGCCGTCCTGCTCGACGTCGCGCGGATCACCATCGGCGCGGACGTCCAGATCGGACCGAACGTGCAGCTGCTCACCGCCACCCACCCGGTCGAGCCGGGACCACGCCGGGCCCGGTGGGAGGCCGCCCAACCGATCACCATCGGCGACAACGTCTGGCTCGGCGGCGGGGTGATCGTTCTCGCCGGGGTGACCGTCGGGGAGAACACGGTGGTCGGCGCCGGCGCGGTGGTCACCCGCGACCTACCACCCAACGTGGTTGCCGTGGGTAACCCCGCACGGGTGATACGTACCCTGGAATGACAGCCTGAGCTGCGAAAACCTTTGCCGGATCGGTGGGCGAATCGTGAATTCCGATGCACTCTGGGTAGTGACGACGTCACCAGGGAGCACCGATGGCCGAACGGGTACTCGAACTTCGGGTGCACGGCGTGTCCAACACCCCACCCGACCAGATCCTCGGACTGCCCACCGACCCGACCGGTGCCGGCCCGCAGCCCCGGCTCGTCTCCGGCGGTGACGTCACCGGCTTCTACCGCGCCAGCACGTCCGCCCCCGACGACCCCCTCGTCGTCGAGGCGTACAGCTGGGGGCAGTTGACCTCGGGGGCGCGGACCAGGCGGGACGTCGAACGGGCCCTGTGGACGTTGCTGCTGCCGTTCACCCTGGCCAACGTCGCCCTGTACGCCCGGCCCGGCATCCCGTCCGATCCGGACACCGAACGCTGGGGCAGCCGCTCCGGCATCACCGCCTGGTTGATCCGGCTGTTCTGCCTCAGCCTCACCGGCACCCTGGTGCTCGCCACCACCGGCATCGGGGTCGACCTGATCGCCTGGCAGTGCGTCGACCAGGAGTGCCTGCGGCAACTGCCTGGCCCGTGGGAGTTCCTCGGCCGGGGCTGGTGGCACGCCGACGCCCACGCGCTCGCCGTCGGCCTGCTGCTGCCGCTGGCCATGCTGCTGGTGCTCGGCATCGTCGCCTGGCGCACCTACCAGTACGAGGCCGAGATGCCCGCCGAACCCCGCCCGCACCCGCCGGCAGCGGACGACGGGGAGGTGAAACCCCTGGCCAACCCGTTGCAGGACCCCACCTTCTGGTGCGGGGAGGGCCAGCTACGCCGCGCCGCCGTCCTGCACCTGTGCGTCGGCGCGGTGCTCGCCGCCGCGGTGCCCGTCGGCGCGGTGCTGGTGATGGACCCGCCCCGGGGTGTCCGGGCCCTGGTCGCCACCCCGACCGTCGTCGCCCAGGTCGCGGTCGTGGCGATCGCGGTCGTGGCGGTGGGCCGCCCCTGGCTGACCCGCCGCAGTGGGGCCACCCCGCTCGGTCGGTGGAGTCTCGCCGTCGGGGTGCTCACCGGCCTCGCGCTGGCCGGCGCCTTCGCCCTCCTGCTGTTGCCGGACGGCCCCGCCGGCACCCCGCTGGCACAGTTCCGCCCGCCGGCTGGCTGCACAGGGGACCCGGGCCTCGCCGGTTGCCTCACCGACCACTCCCTGCCCGGGTACGACGGCACCATCGCCTGGTTCGCCACCTACCAGGTGCTGCTGCTGATCGCCATCGGCACGGTCGCCCGGTCGGGACGACGCGCCCTGCTCGCCCCCGCCGCGGCCGGCGTGCTGCTCCCCCTCGGGATGGCCTGGCTCGACGGCCGGCTGCCCGGCCTCCCCGCCACCCCCGACGGGCTGCGGATCTGGATGCTCACCGCGCCGGCCATCGCGGTCGCCGCGATCGGGCTGCTGCTGCCCCGCACCGACAGCGCTGCCGACCAGCAGCCGCTCGGCGCGCACGCCGCCGTGGCCTGGGGCGGCCGGGGGGCCGCGGTGATCGCCGGCTTCGGCTGGATGATGGCCATCGCCTACTGCGCCGGCCTGCACTACTGGGTCACCGACCGGCTCAACGGCCCGGCCTCACCCAGCGGCTTCTCGCCTGTCGTGCCGCCGCTGCCGGCGATCTGGGCCGGGCTGGCCTTCACCGTCGCCACGGCCGCCCTGATCGGCACGCTGATCCGCGCCGGGGTGCTCTTCCAGCGGCTGCGCCGCGTCGAGTACGCCCAGCTCACCAGCGGCGGACAGGCCGTCTCCGCGCACGACCTGCGGCGCTGCCGGGACGTCGGCACGTACCGCGCGCTGCACCGGCTGGTCGGCGAGCACGCGGTACGGCTGATCGGCTGCTACGCCACAGTCGCGGCGGTGCTGGTGGCCCTCTCCTGCGTGGCCACGCTCACCCGGACCCGGCCTGCACCGGCGGGGGCGTCGGGCTGGGCGGGCCTGGTGCACACCGCCGCCAACCTCGGCGACACCATGCTGGGCTGGCTCCCCCTGGTGGTCGCCGGCCTGGGCATGCTCGTCTACCGCAACGACACCGTCCGGCGCAGCGTCGGGGTGCTCTGGGACGTCGGCACCTTCTGGCCCCGCGCCGCGCATCCGCTCGCCCCGCCGAGCTATGCGGAACGGGCCGTCCCCGAGTTGCAGACCCGGGTCGCCGGGATACTGGCGCTGACCGAGCACGACCCGCGCCGGGTGGACGGGGTGATCCTCTCCGGGCACAGCCAGGGCACGGTGATCTGCGCGGCGATGCTGCTCCAGCTGCCCGCCCGGTGGCGGCGACGGATCTGGTTCCTGTCGTACGGCTGCCAGCTCACCCGGCTCTACGGACGGGTCTTCCCCGCCTATTTCGGACCGGACCGGCTCCGGGTGCTCGCCGACAGCCTGACCTGGCCCTCCGGCTACGTCGCGTGGACCAATTTCTGGCGCGGGACCGACCCGCTCGGCTGGCAGGTCGACGCCGGGGAACGGAACGTGCCGGTGACCGACCCGGAGGCGCTGCACCCCAGCGGGGGCGAGGTCGCCGACCCGCCGATCCGCAACCACAGCGGCTACCCGGAGGCGCTGGAGTTCCACCGGGAACGTGCCCTGGTGGCCCGGCTCCTGCGGCGGACCGTCCCGTCACCCCGGGTCGGTTGACCGGATCACCAGGTCGGCCCGGCCGGCGGTGCCCACCACCACCGCGGTGTTCACCTCGTCGCTGCCGTACGCCCAGGCCGTCGCCGTCTCCGGGGACCGCCCGTACGCCAGGTGCCGCGCCACCAACCGGCGCAACCGCAGCTCGGCGTCCAGGTCGAGGAACCACGCCTCGTGCAACAGCGAGCGCACCTCGTCCCAGGGTGGCTCGTCGAGCAGCAGATAGTTGCCCTCGGTCACCACCAGCCGGACCGAGGGCGGCACCTCCACCGCCCCGGCCACCGGCTCCTCCAGATCGCGGCGGAACACCGGCGCGTACACGGCGGTCGGCTCCAACCGGCGCAACCGACGCAGCAACGAGACGTAACCGTTGGCGTCGAAGGTGTCCACCGCGCCCTTGCGGTCGGCCCGGCCCAGCCGGACCAGCTCCGCCTGGGCGAGGTGGAAGCCGTCCATCGGCACCAGCCGGGCGGTCGGGCCGACCGCCGCGACGAGCCGTTCGGCCAGGGTGGACTTGCCCGCGCCGGGTGCCCCGGCGATGCCCAGCAGCTGGCGGGGGCCGGCGTCGGCAAGCGACCGGGCCCGGGCCACCAGGTCGTCGAGGGAGAACGCACGGGCCCCGGGCATCAGGTCAGGACCGGCTCGCTGATGGTGAACCGGGCCCGCACCACCGCGTGCACCGACTGCGGGCGGGGGTCGAGCTCCAGCTCCGGCGGACCGCCCTGCCGGGCCTGCCGGGCGTACATCGCCCCGCCCCCGCCGAACCCCTCGTCGGTGTCGGCCAGCTCCAGCAGGGCGGTCACCCGGGCACCGAGCGCCTCGGCGTACTCCCGGGCCCGGCGCAACGCGTCGGCGATCGCCGCGTGCCGGGCCTCCCGGTGGACCGGGCTGTCCGGGCGCAGCGACCACCAGGGGCCGGCCACCTCGACGTGGTCCAGCTCGGCCAGCCGCAGCATCAACTCGGCGAGGGAGCCGAAGTCGGTGACGGTGACGGTGGTCGAGACGCTGCCCAGATAGCCGACGACCCGCTCACCGGACCGGTTCGTCTCGGGACGTACCCGCAGCTCCCCGGCCTCCCGCCGGTCCACCGCCGGCTCGTGCTCGTCGAGCAGCACCCGGACGGCGGCGGCCCGCTCGGCGAGCCGGGTCAGGGCGGCCTGGCGGTCGCGTTCCCGGGCCGTCGCGGTCACCTCGAAGCGGGCCAGCTCGGGAGCCACCTCCCGGTACGCCTCACCGCGTACCGCCACCACCGGTCCGTCCGCCACGCACCCACCCTAACGGCGCAGCCGGCGCACCGCCGGTTTCCGCGCGGTCAGGCCGGGGCGTCGGCGGGCCGCAGCCCGGTGTACGTCACCGTCCCCCCCGCCACCGTGCAGCCGGTGAGATGCCCACCGGCCTCGCCGACCGACCGGACGAACGCCAACTCCTCGGCGGGGTCGCCGTCGAGGTCGAACTTCCGGCGGACGGGTCGCGCGCGGTCCGGCCCGGCCAGGCGTACCGTCCGGGCCCGCTCGTACCGGGCCACCAGCGTGGGCAGGTCGTCGGCGCGGACCGCCTCGGCCAGCCCGTCGAGCGCGGCCCGCACCTCGGCCAACTGCCGGAGCACCTGCTCCCGGTTGGCCAGCAGCATGTCGGCGGTGCGCCGCGCCGGGGTCGTCGCGACCCGGGTCCCGTCGCGGAAGCTGCCCGCCGCGAGCCTGACCACCGCGTCACGCACCACCGAGTCGGCGGCGGCCCCGGCCAGACTGCCGGCCAACAGGTGCGGTACGTGCGAGGAGAGCGCGACGACCGAGTCGTGCACCCCCGGCGACATCGGTACGACGTGCGCGTGGAAGACGTCGACGACGAGCCCGACCAGTGACCGGAACGGGCCCAACCCGTCGACGCTCGGGCAGAGCACCCAGGCGGCGTCGACGAAGAGCCCGGCCAGCGCGGCGGTGAGACCGGCCCGCTCGGTGCCGGCCATCGGGTGCCCGGGGACGAACCGGCCGGTCAACCCGTGCGCCCCGGCGAACTCGGCGACGGCAGCCTTGGTGCTGCCCACGTCGGTGACGACACACCTGTCGTCGGTCAGCCCCGCCACGGTGAGCAGGGTCGCCGGCAGGCTGGTCAGCGGTCCACCGAGGAAGACCACGTCCCGGTCCCGCACCGCGTCGGCCAACTCGTCGGGGAAGGTCAGACCCCGACGGCGGCCCTCGGCCCGGGTCGCCGGGTCCGGGTCCCAACCGACCACCCGCGTGCCGGCCTCGTGCAGCCGCAGCAGGATCGAACCGCCGATCAGGCCGGTGCCCACCACGGCGATCCGGGGCCGGCCGACGTCGTCACCCACCCGACCCGCCCCCTACGGCTGGGCGAGCCGCTGCGCGACCGCCCCGACGTGCGCGTCGGAACCGGTCAGCGCCACCCGGACGTGTCGCTGCCCGGCCGGACCGTAGAAGGCCCCGGCGGCCACCAGGATGCCCCGCCGGGCCAACCAGTCGACGGTGTCCCAGCAGTCCTCGTCGCGGGTGAGCCAGAGGTAGAGGCCCGCCTCGGAGTGCTCGACCGTGAACCCCGCGCCGGTGAACGCGGCGAGCAGCGCCCCCCGCCGGGCCCGGTAGCGTTCCCGCTGCTCGTCGGCGTGCGCCTGGTCGCCGAGCGCGGCCACCATCGCCGCCTGCACCGGGGCCGGGACGATCATGCCGGCGTGCTTGCGGATCTTCAGCAGCTCGGCCACCAGCGCCGGGTCGCCGGCGACGAACCCGGCCCGGTAGCCGGCCAGGTTGGACCGCTTGGACAGCGAGTGCACCGCCAACACCGAGTCGTACGACCCGCCGCAGACCTCCGGCGCGAGCACCGACACCGGCGCGGCGTCGGCCGTCCAGCCCAGCGGCAGGTAGCACTCGTCGCTGGCCACCACGGTGCCGCGCTCCCGGGCCCAGTCGACCACCTTGCGCAGGTGGGTGGCGGGCAGCACCCGACCGGTCGGGTTCCCGGGCGAGTTGACCCAGACCAGGCGTACCCGGGAGGTGGGGCCGACCGCGGTCAGCGAGTCGGCGCGGACGACCGTGGCACCGGCCAGCCGGGCCCCGTCCTCATATGTCGGATAGGCGACCGACGGCACCACGACCACGTCGCCGGGGCCGATCCCGAGCAGGGTGGGCAGCCAGGCGACCAGTTCCTTGGAACCGATCGTCGGCAGCACCCCGAGCCCGTCGACGCCGGCACCGCAGGCGCGGGCGACCCAACCGGCGATGGCCTCCCGCAACGCCGGGGTACCCGCGGTCAGCGGATATCCCGGCGCGTCGGACGCGTCAGCCAGTGCCTGCCGGATCACCGGGGGCACCGGGTCGACAGGCGTACCCATGGAGAGGTTGATCAGGCCGTCCGGGTGCGCCGCGGCCAGCGTGGCCGCGGCGTCCAGGGCGTCCCAGGTGAACTCGGGCAACCGGGCCGACACCGCAACGGGCCGGGCCGGGACCGGCGCAGGCCCGGCCGGCGACCCCGGTGCCACGGCGGCGGGCCGGTTCAGCTGCCCTCGCCGCGCGGCGGCTGGCCGACGACGAACGTGGCGTCCTTCTCCACCTTGCCGATCTTCGACGCGCCACCCGGAGAGCCCAGGTCCTCGAAGAACTCGTAGTTGGCCCCGGTGTAGTCCTTCCACTGCTCCGGGACGTCGTCCTCGTAGAAGATCGCCTCGACCGGGCAGACCGGCTCACAGGCACCACAGTCGACGCACTCGTCGGGGTGGATGTAGAGCATCCGATTGCCCTCGTAGATGCAGTCGACCGGGCATTCCTCGATGCATGCCTTGTCGAGCACATCCACGCACGGCTCGGCGATGATGTAGGTCACCGGTCTTCTCCTCCGCAAGACTCGCCGCGATCACCCGCGACGCTAAGAGCCTAGTATCTCGCCGGGGAGGAGGTCGATCGTGCTCCGACAGCAGGATGTGGGACACCGGATCGTGGTTCGCCGCATTGTGGGGATTCGTGAGGGCCGGCCCCTCTTCTCGGACGCCCTCGGCGAGCTCGTCGAGCTGAACGAGACCCATCTCACCATCGCCACCGCCCAGGGCCGGCTCCGGGTGCCGGTGGCCGAGGTGCACCGGGCCAAGCGGGTGCCGCCCACCCGGCGACCCACCGCCACCGCCGTGGTGGAGCTGGAACTCGCCGCGGACGAGGCCTGGCCCGCCCCGGTACGCGGGCGGCTCGGCGACTGGCTGCTGCGCTCCGCCGACGGCTGGACCGGCCGGGCCAACTCGGCGCTACCGGTCGGCGACCCGGACCGGCCCCTGCCGGCCGCCGTGGACGCGATCGAACGCTGGTACGCCGCGCACGGTCAGCCCGCGATGGTCAACACGCCGCTGCCGCTCGCCGTGCCGGTCGGCGCCGAACTGGACGCCCGGGGGTGGTCCGCCCGGCCATTGACCCTGGTCCAGACCGTCCCGCTGGCCACCCTGCGACCGCCCGCCCCCGCCGTCAGCCCGGCCGACGACCCGCCGGTCGTCCACGCCGACGCGCCGCCGGCCACCCTCGCCACCGCGCCGCCGGTCGTCCTCGCCGCCGCGCCGCCGGTCGTCCTCGCCGCCGCGCCGTCCGAGGAGTGGCTTGCGGTCGCCGCCGGCCGCAAGGGCGGCCTGCCGGCCTCCGCCCGACACATCCTCACCGCCGTGGACCGGGTCCGCTTCGCCCAGGTGTACGCCGACGGCGTCCTGGTGGCGACGGGTCGGGGCACGGTCACCGGGCAGGGCCGCTGGCTGGGGCTCAGCCTGATCGAGGTGGCCCCGCAGGCACGCCGGCAGGGGCTGGCCGCCCGGGTGATCCGGGCGCTGGCCGACTGGGGCGCGGCTGAGGGCGCGACGCTCGCCTTCCTCCAGGTGGAGCAGCGCAACACCGAGGCGGTGGCGCTCTACCGCAAGCTCGGCTTCACCACCCACCACACCTACCTGACCCGCGTCGCCCCTCCCACCTGACCGGTGGTCAGCGACGGACCACCCGGCGGGGCTTGGTCGCGTTGCGCTCCGCGTACCGCTGGAGCTGCTGGGAGCGGTGGTCGCGGCCGAGCGCGATGAGCACCAGGTAGCCGAGCGCCACACCGGCCGCGGCGGCGGCGAGATAGAGCCAGATCTGGGCGAAGAAGAGCCCGGCGCCTCCGCCGAACGGGTTGTTGCCGACCAGCAGCGGCCCGACGAGCACGGTCAGCAGCAGCGCCACGACCACCGCGGCGGTCACGTCGGTGCCCCACCGCGCGGCCGGGACGACCCGGCCCCAGGCGGAGACCACCCCGGCCAGGACCAGCCCGACCACGACGAACATGCCCAGCGAGACCCGGTCGGCGGCGGTGTCGTTGCCGTCGAAGCCGAGCTTGATGATCACCCTGGCCAGCACGTTCACCGCGAACAGGGCCGCCGCGAGTACGCCGACCGCCCGCCACCGATCTCTCATCACACGCCTCCCGCCGTACCGCCCGCCGCGTCGGCGGGTCTCCTGGCAGGAATATCTACCACCGCCGGCTGTGTGTCGTCATCACCCGTCGTGCCGGCGCGGCTGCGGGCTGAGCATCTGCCGGAACGCCATCACCGCGAAGGTCATCGCCCCGCTGGTGATCATCGCCAAGCCGACCCAGTTGTCCCCGGCGACCAGCAGGTCACCCTCGGCGGTACGGACCGCCGCCACCGCCATCAGCACGAACCACGGCAGCGCCGGCAACGCCACCGCCCACTTCCGGCCGACCGTTGCGTACGCGAACCAGCTCACCGCGATCGCGCCCAGGATGGTGACCGCCACCGACACCCCGATCAACTGCCCGCCGACCCGGACGGTGGACAGCAGCAGGCCGATCAGGGCGGTGAGCACCCCACCGGCCACGGCCACCAGCCCGCCGACCACGCGCAGCACGACGTCGAGCAGCCGTACCGTCCGGCCTGGTGGCGGCGGGACGGCGGCGGTCTCCTCCTCGACGACCGGCATCGGCGTGGCGGGCAGGGTCACCGGAGTCCGGCCGTCGCCGCGGCGGCCCGGGTCGGTGCGGTGGTGTCGATGCCGGCGAAGAGGTCGTTCTCCCAGCCGTTGGGGCCGCCGGCCGGCCCCTGCTCCCCCACCGCCAGGGTGAAGTACTCCACGCCCATGAACTCGGCGCCGAAGTTGCCGGCGATCGCGTACAGCCAGGAGTTGGCCGGGATCTGGCTGGCGTGCGCCCGCATCGCCGCCTCCTTGGCGGCATGCTGGTCGGTGGCGTCGATCCGGGCGGCGATCTGGTCGTCCGGAGTGCCGAAGGGGAGGTCGTCGGGGCTGTCGATGCCGGCGAAGGGGTTGTCCGACAGCTCGGTGAAGTGGCTCATACCGGCCTCCAGGACGCTGCGCGGCAGCGCCGTCCAGTAGACCTTGGCCGGGGCGATGCCCTCCGCGCCGGCCAGCTCGTGCGCCCGCATCGCCACCCGGTGCGCCTGGATGTGGTCCGGGTGCCCGTAGAAGCCGTCCGGGTCGTACGTGACGAGTACCTGCGGACGGACCTCGCGGATGACGTCCAGCAGCTGACCGGCGGCCTCGTCGAGGTCGGCCCGCCAGAACGCCCGGGGGTGCTCGTTGGTGGCCATCCCCATCATGCCCGAGTCCCGGTAGCGGCCCGCGCCGCCGAGGAAGCGGTGGTCGGTGACGCCGAGCGCGGCACAGGCGGCGGTCAGTTCGCCGATCCGGAAGCCGCCGAGCTGGTCGGCCTCGGCGGCGGCGAGCTGCGCCAGCTCCGGCACGTGGATCTCACCCTCCTCGCCGAGGGTGCAGGTCACCAACGTGACGTGGGCACCCTCGGCGGCGTAGTGCGCCATCGTCGACCCGGTGCCGATGGACTCGTCGTCGGGATGCGCGTGGACCAGCAGCAGGCGTCGGTCGGGCAGCGTCGTCACGACGGTCACTCTAACCGGCGGTCCGGGGGCATCGAGGCGTACGCGTCCAGGCAGGTCGGCCACATCACGCCCGACACCGCTCTACGATCCGGGTTGTGGACTTTCCCGAGCTGGCCGCCCGTACCCGTCGGTTCAGCCACGGGGCACCGCGCGCCGTTTCCGTGGCCGACGACGGTTCCCGGGTGGTCTTCCTCCGCTCGGGCGGGCCGGAGGACCCGGCCGACGCGCTCTGGGCGCTGGAGGCCGCCTCCGGCGAGGAACGGCTGATCGCCGACCCGGCCGTGCTGCTCGGCGGGGACGCCGACCCGGTGGCGCTGGCCCCGGGCGAGCGGGCGCTGCGCGAGCGCCGCCGGCTCAGCGCCGCGGGCATCGGCTCGTACGCCCTGGACGGGGCGGGCCGGGTGGCCGTGTTCGCGCTGGCCGGCCGACTGTTCCGGGCCGATCTGGTGCACGGCGACGTGATCGAGGTGGCCACCGTCGGCCCGGTGATCGACCCGCGCCCCGACCCCACCGGGCAACGGGTGGCGTACGTGACCGACACCGCCGACGGGGTACGCCGGGGCGAGCTGCGGGTGGTCGACCCGGACGGCACCGACAGCCTGCTGGCCGGCGAGGACGGCGGGGTGACCTGGGGTCTCGCCGAGCACGTCGCGGCGGAGGAGTTCCACAGGTTCCGGGGTTACTGGTGGGCTCCGGACGGGCGGATGGTGCTCGCCGCCCGGGTCGACGAGTCCCGGCTGCCCCGCTGGCACCTGCACGACCCGGCCGAGCCGGCGACCCCGCCGACCACCGTCGCGTACCCCCGGGCGGGTGGCCCGAACGCGGAGGTCAGCCTGCACCTGCTCGACCTGGACGACGGCTGGGTGGACGCGCACTGGGACCGGGAGACCTACCCGTACCTGGCGTCGGTCGACTGGGCCGACGGCAACCCGCTGATCACGGTGCTGCGCCGGTCGCAGCAGCACGGCCTGGTGCTGGCGGTGGACCCGCGTACCGGGGAGACCCAGGTGCACGCCGAGCTGGCCGACCCGCGCTGGGTGGAGCCGATCCCGGGCACCCCGGCACACCTGCCCGACGGCCGGGTGCTGGTCGGCGGCGAGCTTGCCCACGACGGGTACGACGCCCGTTGCCTGTTCGCCGACGGCACCCTGCTCACCCCGCCCTCGCTGTACGTACGGCGGGTGGTGGGCCGGCTGCCCACCGGTCCCGGCCCGGCCGACCTGCTGGTGGAGGCGAGCGAGGGCGAACCGAGCCAGCGGCACCTCTACCGGGTCCGTACCGTGATCGGCGGCGGGGTGGACACCCGCCGGATGAGCAGCGCCCCGGGCTGGCACACGGCGGCGGTCGGCGGAGACACCCTGGTGGTCGGCACCGCCTCGCTGGACGACGCGGGGACGAGCTGGTCGGTGTGGCGCGGTGACCGGGAGGTGGCCCGACTGCGGTCGCTGGCGGCCACCCCGTCGTCCGCCCCCCGGCCGATGCTGGTCCGGGTGACCGACAGGCGGTTACCGTCGGCGGTGCTGTACCCGACCGAGCACGTCAAGGGCACCCGGCTGCCGGTGCTGCTGGACGTCTACGGTGGCCCCGGCCACCAGGAGGTGGTGGCCGCCCGGTCGGCCTGGCTGGAACGGCAGTGGTGGGCCGACTCCGGGTTCGCCGTGGTCACCATCGACAACCGGGGTACGCCGGGCGTCGCGCCGTCGTTCGAGAAGGCGATCCACCGGCGGGTGGCCGACGTGATCCTGACCGACCAGGTGGACGCGCTGACCGCGCTCGCCGGCAAGCATCCCGACCTGGACCTGGACCGGGTGGCGATCCGGGGTTGGTCGTTCGGCGGCTGGCTGGCCGGGCTGGCGGTGCTGCGGCACCCGGAGCTGTTCCGGTGCGGCATCGCCGGCGCCCCGGTCACCGACTGGGCGCTGTACGACACCGCGTACAGCGAGCGTTACCTTGGCCTGCCCGACGACGGCCTCGACGTGTACGGGCACCACTCGCTGGTGGAGCTGGCGGCGGAGCCGCTCTACCCCGGCGAGCCGGCCCGACCGCTGCTGCTGATGCACGGGATGGTCGACGACAACGTGGTGGCCGCGCACACCCTGCGGTTGTCGGCGGCGCTGCTGTCGACCGGCCGACCGCACGCGGTGTTGCCGTTGACCGGGGCCACCCACATGGCGGCCGGTGGGCTGTCCGAACGCCTGCTCCGCCTGGAACTCGACTTCCTCCGTACCCACCTGGGCTGAGCCGTGGTCTGGGCGGGCCGGGCCGGTCTGTGGTCGGGGCGGGTCACCGCCCGGTGGGCGGCAGGGCGAACGCGTTCGGCAGGCGACCACGGAAGGCCGCCGCGTCGACGTCGCCCATCCGCCAGAACGGCTCCGCGTACTCTTCGAGCTGCCGGACCTCAAGGCCGGCACTGTCGACGCCGATCACCGTCCGGGCACCGGCATCGACCAGTGCGACGTCGTCCTGACCGTTGCCGCTCTGCGGGTGCACCACCAGGGGCCGGGCCGCCAGGATGTCCCGGAGCAGCGCGTGTTCGCTGGCGACGAGCGTGACCCCGGCAGCCGCCTCGGTCAACATCTCCCCGTTCGCCCAGACCCGCTCCTGGTGCGCCTGCTCCCAGGCGATCCGGTTGGCACGCGACGCGGGGTCCATGCCCTGCACTCTCCCGACCGCCCACCCAACGGCAATCGATGTGCGCCTCTCCCCCGCCCCGCCCCGGCCCGCCCCGCCCCGGTGATCAAGAAGTTTGCGTCATCCTGCAGCCCGGAATCTGACGCAAACTTCTTGATCACCGGGGTCGGGTGGCGGACGAAGCGACTGAAGGTCGGACGGGGCTGCGGGAGAGGACGGTTTCGATCACACTTTCGGTGATCCCGCCCGCCCCGCGCCCTGGAGACGACATGCAGCCCTTGTACGCGGAGCGGACCGCGCGGCGTCATCCCGGGTGGATGTGGGCCGGTGCTGCTGCGGGGCTGCTGCTTGCAGGGGGCATGTTCGTGGGCAACAGCACCAGGGCCCGCACCCCGGTTGCGGCGAACCGGCTGCCGAGGGAGACGTTCGTGTCCTCCGGCACGGTGCTGCTCGGCGACAGGCGGTCCTTCGTCGCCGACGGTCATGGGGGCTGCGCTGGGACGGGCGGCCACGCCGACGTCAAAGAGGGTGCCCACGTGGTCATCTTCGCCGGCCTCGGATTCGCCGGCGGGCGGTTGACCGACGCCCGTGCGCTCGCCGACGGCAGCTGCCAGTTCCGGTTCTCGGTGTCGGGGGTGCCGGCCCGACAGGACAGCTACCGACTCATGGTCGCCGACCAGGATTCCCGCCAGTACGTCGAACAGGAGCTGAAGAGCGCCCTGCTGGCCCTGCGGGTCGACTGACCGTCGGCTCCTGCCCGGCCTGCCGAGAAGCGCCTCGTGCAGCTGGCGGGCCGCAATGATCGCCGGGTCACTCGGTCGGGCGGTCTTTCATCCGCCGGGCAGGGACGGTCATCGTCAGAGCAGCCCGACGCTGACGGCGAGCGGGGTGATCGTCGTCGGGGCGTACGGAGCGTGAGCAAGCTGGGCCACCACCTCCCGTACCGCCGGGCGGTGCCGGACCTCGGCGGGCGCGATGCTGTCGGTGCGGATCAGCACCCGGGCCGCGCTGACCGGATCTCCGGTCAGCAGGTACGCGTGCGCCGCGTCGACCAGGTGCGCGGCCCGGTGCTCGACCGGCAGCCAGCGCCACCCCTCCCAGCCGATCACCTCCTCGTGCCGGGCGACCGCCTGCGGGCCGTCGCCCAACTCCACGGCGGCGGTGACCCGCCCCACCTCGACGACCGCCGGCCCGAACCCCGTCCGGTGGTGGTCGTGACCGTCGCCCACCCGGGCGGCCATCTCGGCGGCCTCGTCCAACAGGTCATCGGCCGTCCGGTCGTCTCCGGCCCGCGCCGCGATCAATGCGGCCTGCACCAGCAGCGACCCACACAGCGACCACTCCTGCGGCGTACCACCGTCAGGTGCCGCGCCGCCTCCCGCTCGGCGGCGTCGATCTGCTCGCCCCGGCCCGTCGTCGACCCGTCGCCACGACGCTTCATCGTCACCCCCATCAACATCGCGGCGGCAAGTTCTCAGCCGACGCGTGCTTCATAGATTGACGCTGGAGTGTCGCCACGCGCGGCGGCATAAGGAGTGACAATAGGGTTACTTAGGGGACGACATTAGGGCGACATAACGGTACGGTGACCGGCATGGCTGTCCCCAACATCACGCTGCGTACGGTCCGGACCAGGATGCGGATGAGCCAGGACGACTTCGCCCGTGCGCTCCAAGCCGCCGGCCACCGCGTCGGCGAGCCCAATGACGCCAACAAGCGACTCGTCCAACGCTGGGAGGCCGGGGTGATCGCCACCCCTCGGCCTTTCTACGCCCGCGCGTTGGAGGTCGTCACCGGCCTGCCCATCACACTGCTCGGTTTCGCCGCGATGTCGGATGGCGGCGCGGTGGATGATCCCCACGGCGGCAACGGCCTCGCCTCGCCCATGGGCGACCTGGCCACCCCGACGCCCAGATCAGCCGCTGTGCACGGGTCCCACGAGGGGGTGTGGCTGAGCCGCTATCAATACCACTCCAGCAGCCGGGGCGAGTCCTTCGCCGGGCAGCACTTCGTGGTCGTGCTCCAGCACGGTGACCGGTTGACCGTGCGCAGCCTGCCCGGCTCGGCGGCATCGTCGCTGTCGCTGGATCTCACCGTGGACGGTGCCGTCGTCACCGGCACCTGGGTGGAGCAGACCGACCCCGCCGGCCACTACCGGGGAGCCCGCTACCACGGTGCGATCCAACTGCTGGTGGAGCCGACCGGTCGACGGATGGCGGGGAAGTGGGTCGGGTTCGGCAAGGACATGGACGTCAACACCGGCCCCTGGGAGCTGACCTTCCAGGACGCTTCGACGTCCAAGGCGACGCTCGATCGCTATAACACCCCGCCCGAGTAGTCTCTCGACGCCGTGAGTCTCTCGAACCCGTGTGCCTCCGTTCGAGATCCCACTACTCACCGATCAGGGTGCGCAGGGCAGTCCGAGGCTGACGGCGAGTGGGTGATCACGGGGGCACGCGGAGGTGATCAAGAAGTTTGCGTCATCCTGCAGCCCGGAATCTGACGCAAACTCCTTGATCACCCGGGTCGGGTGGCGGACGCAGCGCGCCCACGAGAGCCGACGGGCTCCCTCCCGACGCTGGCCGGGAGGGAGCCCGTTGGCTCAGTACGGGGTCACTGCCTGACGTGGGCGTTGACGAAGGACGGGTAGCCGAAGACGCTGGAGATGAAGACCCCGCCGACCTTGGACCCGTGCACCGTGTAGGCCACGTCCACGAAGAGCGGCACCACCGGGGCGTACTCCGTCATGATCCGCCTGTCGAGCTTGCCCCACTCGGGCCCCTGGTCGGCCGGGGACAGGGCCTGGATCCGGTCGATCTCGGCGTTGACCGCCGGGTCGTTGAAGTACGCCTGGTTGCTGTTGCCCTCGGCCTTGATGGTGCGGCCGTCGTAGAGCACCGGCAGGATCGACGCGCCGCTGGGCCAGTCGGCGGCCCAGTTGCCGATGTAGAGGTCCCACGGGTTGTTCTTCTTCTTGATCTCGTCGAGCTTCGCGTCGTCCGGGATGTTCCGCAGGGTGATCTTGAAACCGGCCCGTTCCAGGTTGCCCTTGAGCTGGGTGCCCATCTGCTGTTCGTTGGTGTTGTCGGCGACACCGAGGACCAGCTCCGGGGTCTTCCCGCCGAGCAGTTCCTTGGCCTTGTCGATGTCGCCGTTGGCACCCGCCGGATAGGCGTCGTACGCCTGGTAGCCGATGGTGGACGGCGGCATCAGCGTGGTCATCGGCTGGGCGACGGTCTGCCCGCCGAGCGCCTTGACCAGGCCGTCCCGGTCGATGGCGTAGTTGAGTGCCTGGCGGACCTTGAGGTCGGTGACCCGCTGGTTGTTGATGACCAGTTGGTTTGCGCTCGGCGTCGGCGACAGGATGCTGCGCGCCTTGAGCGCCTGGTCCTGGGCGACCCGGGCGACAAGCGAGGCTGGTACGTAGTCCCAGGCCAGCGCGCTCTGGTCGGTGCCGTTGTCGGCGATCACCCGGTTGACGGCCGCGTCGCGCGTCGGCCCGAAGGTCCAGACGAACTGCTCCGGGTACTGGTGGCGGACCGGGTCGGTCGTGGCGTCCCAGTGCGGGTTGCGGTCCAGGGTGAGCTGCACGCCTGCCTGGTTCTTGGCGATCTTGTACGGCCCGGAGGAGAACGGCCGCTGGTCCAGGTTGACGCCGGTGTCCTGGTCGGGCCGCAACGGCGCGGTGGTCGGCAGCGAGACCGCGAACGGCAGGTCACAGCGGGGCTTGGCGAACTCGAACCGCAGCGTCTTCGCGTCCGGGGTGGTCAGCCCCGGCGGCAGCGACGTCCTGTTCTTCTTGAAGTCCCACTTCGTGTCGTACTGCGGGCTGTCGGCCAGCCACTCCTGGAGGTAGGTGGGGCCGCCGGTCAGGTCGGGGTCGAAGGAGCGGGCGATGCCGTACGCGATCTCCTTCGCGGTGATCGGGCTGCCGTCCTCGAACCTCACCCCGTCCTTGATGGTGAACTCCCAGACCCGGCAGTCGCTGTTCACGTTGTTACCGGGGGTCTGCGCCAGGTCGCCGACCAGGACCAGACCACCCTTGCCGTCGTCCTTCCAGGTGGTCAGGTAGCGGGCGAAGAGCGGGTTGGCCATCAGCCCGGCGAAGGAGTACGTCCGCTGGGGGTCCAGGTGGGAGATGGGCGTTTCCCGGATGACGGTGAAGGTGCCACCCTTGGCCGCCCCGGCCACCTCCGCCGCCGGGCCCTGCGAGTCCTTCGGGTCGGTGGCGATCACCCCGGTCTGCTGCCGTTCGGTGTCCACGGTGGTGCCCTCGCCGGTGTTCTCCGAGCAGGCCCCCAACGCCACCACCAGGGCGATCGCCCCGCCTGCGGCGGCTGCTGCGCGTGGTCGCATCCCTACCTCCTCCACCCCGTCACCGTCGGGCGGTGAACGCCGACGTCGCGAGGATCGTCAAGAAGAAAAACTTCGGACTGTCTAACAGATCTCGACAACTCTTGTCGCCCGACGGGCCGGCGTCCGCTGCACCGGACCGACCGGCAGACCGGCGGCTCAGCGCAGCCGTACCCGGGGGTCGATCGCCGCGTACAGCAGGTCCACCAGCACGTTCGCCAGCACCACGAAGACCGCGGCGATCAGCACGGTCGCCATGATGGTGGGCAGGTCACCGGCGCGGACCGCGTCGACCGCCGTCCGCCCCATGCCGTTGAGACCGAAGGTGGTCTCGGTGATCACCGTGCCGCCCAGCGCGCCGCCGACGTCCAGCCCGGCGATGGTCACCACCGGGGTGATCGCCGCGCGCAGCGCGTGCCGGCCGTACACAGTGGGTTTGGCCAGGCCCTTGGCCCGCGCGGTGCGGACGAAGTCCTCCGACAGCGTCTCCAGCATCTGCGCCCGGGACAGCCGGGCGTAGATCGCCGAGTAGAGGAACGCCAGCGCCAGCCAGGCCAGCACCAGCCCGCCGGCCCAGCGCACCGGGTCGTCCCGCAGCGGCGTGTAGCTCGGCACCGGCAGCCAGCGCAGCGTGTAGACGAAGACCAGCAGCAGCACCGCCCCCACGAAGTAGAGCTGCAACGACGCCCCGGCCAGCGAGAAGCCGATCGCTGCCCGGTCCAGCCAGGTGCCCCGGCGCAGCGCCGAGACCATCCCCAGGCCGACCCCGAGCAGCAGCCAGAGCACCGCCGCCGGGACGACGATGCTCAGGGTCACCGGCAGCACCCGGGCGATGGTGTCCGAGACCGCCTCGTTGGACACGTACGACCAGCCCAGGCAGGGCGCGTCGCACCGGCCGCCCTGGGCGCTGCCGAGATCCCGGCCGGTCACGATGCCCTTCATGTAGCCGGCGTACTGGCTGATCAGCGGGTCGCGTAGCCCCAGCTCCTGGCGGACCCGCTCCAGCCGTTCCGGGTTGCAGTTCTTCGGGCACATGCCGGTGACCGGATCCCGGGGCAGGGCGAAGAACATCAGGAAGCTGAGCACGCTGACCGCGAAGAGCGTCAACGTCGCCGAGAAGAGCCGCTTGACCAGAAACCGCACCATCGCCGCGCCCTCCTACCGGGACGACTTCGGGTCGAGCGCGTCGCGCAGCGCGTCACCGAAGAGGTTGAAGGCGAACACGAGCGCGAAGATCGTGATGCCGGGGAAGAAGACGTACGCCGGATCGGTCTGGAGGTAGTCCAGGCTGCGGTAGATCATCCGGCCGAAGCTCGGGGTGGCGTCGGTCAGCCCGACCCCGATGAACGACAGCGCCGCCTCGCTGGTGATGTACGCCGGCACCGCCAGCGAGAACGACACCAGGATCGGCGCCCAGAGGTTGGGCAGCAGTTGCCGGAACAGCATGTGTCCCAACCCCGCGCCGCTGGCCCG
The DNA here is from genome assembly GCF_055517075.1 of Micromonospora sp. DSM 43699. Lineage (NCBI taxonomy): Bacteria > Bacillati > Actinomycetota > Actinomycetes > Micromonosporales > Micromonosporaceae > Micromonospora > Micromonospora sp. DSM 43699. The sequence continues at coordinate 22,574 of NZ_JBTMMT010000052.1, read as the reverse complement.
CGCCGCGTCCACGAACTCCCGCTCGCGCAACGCGATCACCTGCCCCCGGACCAGCCGGGCGGTGCTCGTCCAGCCGAACAGCGCGAAGATGGCGATCAGCACCCCGATCTGGAACGCCGCCGGCACCTCGTCCCGCTGGCCGTAGAAGCGCAGCGCGATGGTCGGGGTCAACGCCAGCGCGATGATCAGGAACGGCATCGCCAGGGTCAGGTCGGTGATCCAGTTGACCACCGCGTCCAGCCAGCCGCCCAGGTAGCCGGCGACGGTGCCCAGCACGATGCCGATCGCCGCCGTGAGCACCGCCGCCGCGACGGCGATGAAGAGCGAGGTACGCAGCCCGTGCACCAGCCGGACGAAGATGTCCCGGCCCAGCCCCGGCTCCAGCCCGAACCAGTGCTCCCCGGTCACCCCGCCGGCATAACCGAGCGGCATCCCGAATCCGTCCAGCCCGGACTGGAACTGCTCCCGGGGGCCGATCCCGTACACCCGCTCGATCAGCGGGACGGCGAGCGCCACCAGCACGAAGAAGACAAGCATGCCGCCGCTGACCAGGCCGGTCCGGTCGCGCCGCAGCCGGGCCCGGGCGAGCTGGCCGGGCGAGCGCCCGACGAACCCGCCACCCGCCTCCGAACGGTCACCACCGGTCTCCGTTCCGGCCTCGGCCAGCGTGGCCGGATCCACCGGGGACACACTCATCCCGCCACCTCCCCTGCGCTCGCGTCCGGGCCCGGGACGACCACCGGGTCGCCAAGCGGCCCGGTCTCCGGGAAGTGGCAGGCGGTGGCCTGCCGGCCGCCGTCGCGGGCCACCAGCGCCGGTTCCTCGGTGGCGCAGACCTCCCGGGCCTTCGGGCACCGGGTGCGGAACCGGCAGCCCGACGGCGGGTCCAGGGGCGTCGGCACGTCCCCGGTCAGCCGGATCCGCCCGGCCTGGCCGGGCGCGGTCACCTCCGGAACCGCCGACAGCAGTGCCCGGGTGTACGGGTGCCGGGGCCGCTGGTAGATGTCGTCCCGGTCGCCGATCTCCACGATCCGGCCGAGGTACATCACCGCGACCCGCTGGCAGAAGTGCCGCACCACGGCCAGGTCGTGGGCGATGAACACGAACGCCAGCCCGAGGTCGCGTTGCAGGTCCCGCAGCAGGTTCACCACCTGCGCCTGGATCGAGACGTCCAGTGCGGAGACCGGCTCGTCGGCGACGATCAGCTTCGGCCGCAGGGCCAGCGCGCGGGCGATCCCGATCCGCTGCCGCTGCCCGCCGGAGAACTCGTGCGGGTAGCGGTTGTAGTGCTCCGGGTTGAGCCCGACCAGCTCCAGCAGCTCCCGGACCCGCTGCTTCACCCCGCCGGGCGGGTCGATCCCGTTGACCTGCAACGGCATGGCCACGATCCGCCCGACGGTGTGCCGGGGGTTCAGCGAGGCGTACGGGTCCTGGAAGATGATCTGGAGGTCCTGCCGCAGCGGGCGCAGCGCACGACGGCGGGCGTGGGTGATGTCCCGCCCGGCGAACTCGATCGTCCCGGCGGTCGGCTCCAGCAGCCGTACCAGCATCCGTCCGGTGGTGGACTTGCCGCAGCCGGACTCCCCCACCAGGCCCAGCGTCTCGCCGGGCCGCACCTCGAAGTCGAGCCCGTCGACCGCACGTACCAGCCCCGTGGACCGCAGGCCGGTGCGCACCGGAAAGTGCTTGGTCAACCCCCGTACCCGCAACAACGGCTCGGCCGCGCTCATGGCAGCCGCCTCTCGCCCGCGACTGCGGGACTCCGCTGCGCTACGTTCCTCGCGCTCATGGCAGCCGCCTCTCGCTCAGGGACACGGCCGCCAGGCGGGTGCGTTCGCCGGGGGGCAGGTGACAGGCGACCAGGTGGCCGTCCGCGCCGGCCGGGCCGAGCTGCGGGACCTCGGTGCGGGAGCGGTCGCCGGCGTACCGGCAGCGTGGGTGGAACGCGCAGCCGGGCGGCCGGTCGATCAGCGAGGGCGGGTTGCCCGGGATGGGCACCAGGTCCGCGTCCGCGTCGCCGTGCAGCGACGGCACGCTGGAGAGCAACCCCCAGGTGTACGGGTGCTGCGGCCGGCGGAGCACCTGCGCGGCGCTACCGTGCTCGACCACCCGCCCGGCGTACATCACCAGCACGTCGTCGGCGACCTGGGCGACCACCCCCAGATCGTGGGTGATCAGCACGATCGCGGTGTGGAACTCGGCCTGGACGTCGGCGAGCAGGTCGAGGATCTGCGCCTGCACCGTCACGTCCAGCGCGGTGGTCGGCTCGTCGGCGATGACCAGCGCCGGATCGTTGACCAACGCCATCGCGATCATCGCCCGCTGCCGCATGCCGCCGGAGAACTCGTGCGGGTACTGGTCGTAGCGGCGGGCCGGCTGCGGGATGCCCACCCGGTCCAGCAGCTCCACCGCCCGGGCGCGCGCCGCCCGCTTCCCCGCACCCCGATGGTGGACCCGGTACGCCTCGGCGATCTGCCGCCCCACCGTGTAGTAGGGGTGCAGGGCGGAGAGCGGGTCCTGGAAGATCATCGCCAGGTCCCGGCCGCGCAGCCGGCGTACCTGCTCCTCGGGGAGGCCGACGAGTTGCCGGCCGCCGACGGTGATCCGACCGCTGACGGTGCTGCGCCGGGGGTCGTGCAGTCCGAGTACGGCCAGCGAGGTGACGCTCTTGCCCGAACCCGACTCACCGACGATGCCCAGGGTCCGGCCGCGCGGCACCGCGAAGGACACCCCGTCGACCGCGCGCACCACGCCGTCGGCGGTGTCGAACCGTACCCGCAGGTCGTCCACCCGCAGGTACGGCTCGTCGCCGACGCCCGGCTGCGGCACGGCCGGGCGACTGTCGACGCGCTGCCGCGGCACGGCCGGGCCGGTGTCCGGCGGGCCGGACGGGGCTGCTTGCGGACTGTCCACGACCGCCTCCCTCGGGTTGTAGGGAACCTACAACAAAGAGCGGAGGCTGAAAATAAGCTACGGACCGTGAGCTGACAGCGGACCACAGCGTAACGACCCGGTGACCCCGCCGCGCGCCCCCGGCCGCCCGGCCCGAACCGGCGCGACCGTCGTCGCGACCCCGCGTCGTCATGCGGTGTCGTCACCCGCCTGCCGCACCCGGGGTGCGACCATGACCATGGTGCCCGGTGGAGGATGCCCGGCGACACGAGGTGGAGGTGACCGACCATGACCGCAGCGGTGTTCGGCCACGACGGACCGTGGACCGAAGAGGAGTACCTCACCCTCGGCAAGACGTCCCAACGCGTCGAACTCTTCGACGGGAGCCTCCACGTGACCCCAGCCCCCACCCCCCGCCACCAGAACATCTCGGGAGAACTGCGGGCCGCGCTGCGGCAGCCGGCCCGCAGTGCGCACCTGCGGGTCCTGGAGGCGGTCAACGTCCGCCTCAAGCCGGGCCGGATCACCATTCCCGATCTCGTCGTCACCGGCGAGATCGACTTCGACGAGGTCTACATCGAGGCGCACGACGTCCGTCTGGTCTGCGAGATCATCTCGCCCGGCAACGCGGCGACCGACAAGGTCCTCAAGATGCACTACTACGCCGCCGCCGGGATCGAGTGGTACCTGCTGATCGAGCAGCAGAACGGCAACCTGCACCTCTACCGGCGACACGGTCGGCACTACCTGGAGCAGACGGTCGCCAAGGTCGGGGAGACGCTCGACCTCACCGAGCCGGTCCGGGTGAGCATCCGTCCCGAGGAGCTACTGCCCTGACGGATGTCGGTGGGCTCGCCTACTGTCGGTCCATGACCGAGTTCGACGCCGCAGCCGCCGCCGTGCAGGCCGCCCTCGACGCGGGCGCCCGGTATGCCGACGCCCGGGTGATGCACCTGCGCTACGAGTCGATGTCCGCCCGCAACGGCGACATCGAGGAGCTGACCCAGCACGAGAGCATCGGCCTGGGCGTACGCGCGCTGGTGGGGTCGGGGTGGGGCTTCCACGCCGTACCCGAGCTGTCCGACGCGGCGGCGCGCGAAGCCGGGCGGCGGGCGGCGGCGGTGGCTGCCGCGAGCGCCCGGGTGCCCGGCCCCCCGATCACGCTGACCCCGGCCGAGCCGGTGGTGGCGAGCTGGGCCTCCGGGTGCGCGGTCGACCCGCTCGGCGTGGCGCTGTCCGACAAGGGCGACCTGCTGGTCCGGGCCACCGGGACGGCCCGCGACCAGGGGGCCGACCTGGCCGAGGGGCTCTACCAGATCTGGGACACCCGCAAGTGGTTCGTCTCCAGCGAGGGGCACCGCATCGACCAGCACATCCGCGAGTGCGGCGGCGGCATCTCGGCCACCTCGATCGGCGAGCACGAGACCCAGCGCCGCTCCTGGCCGAGCTACCGGGGTCAGTACGGCACCACCGGGTGGGAGCTTGTCGAGTCGCTGGACCTGGCCGGGCACGCCGCCCGGATCGCCGACGAGTCGCGGGCGCTGCTCACCGCGCCCGAGTGCCCGGCCGGCGAGACCGACCTGATCCTCGGCGGCGAGCAGCTCGCCCTGCAGATCCACGAGTCGGTCGGGCACGCCATCGAGCTGGACCGGATCCTCGGCTGGGAGGCCGCCTTCGCCGGCACCTCCTGGCTCGACCTGGCCCAGCTCGGCTCGCTGCGCTACGGCTCCGAGCTGATGAACGTCACCATCGACCCGACGATCCCCGGCGCTCTGGGCAGCTTCGGCTTCGACGACGAGGGCTCCCCGGCGGTCAGACGCGACGCGGTACGCGAGGGCCGCTGGGTAGGCGTGCTCGCCGGCCGGGACTCAGCCGCCGTCGCCGGCCTGGACCACGGCGGCAGCGTACGGGCCGACGGGTGGGCCCGGCTGCCGATGGTGCGGATGACCAACGTGGGCCTGGAACCCGGCCCGCACACCCTCGACGAGATCATCGCGGCCACCGACGACGGGGTGCTGATGGACATCAACCGATCCTGGTCGATCGACGACCGGCGGCTCAACTTCCAGTTCGGCTGCGAGATCGGCTGGGAGGTGCGCAACGGCCGACGCGGCCGGATGCTGCGCAACCCCACCTACACCGGCATCGGGCCGCTGTTCTGGCGGTCGATGGACATGCTCTCCTCCGAGACCGTGCCGTGGGGCACCCCGAACTGCGGCAAGGGCCAGCCCGGCCAGATCGGGCACACAGGTCATCCGGCGGCACCGGCCCGGTTCCGCAACGTCCGGGTGGGGGTGCGCGCATGACCGGCCTGCGGGACGCCGGGGCGACCGAGCTGGACGTCGCCGCCCGGGTGGTGGAGCTGGTCCGCGAGGTGGCCGGACCGGCCGCCGAGGCCGAGGTCACCGTCGTCCGGCACGACCTGGCGCTGACCCGGTTCGCCAACTCCTTCATCCACCAGAACGTCGCCGAGTCGGGGGTGAGCGTCCGGCTGCGGGTGCACCTCGACGGCCGGACGGCCGCCGGTGGCGGCAGCCTGGTCGACCCGGACGGGTTGCGGGCCCTGGTCGGGCGCACCCTCACCGCAGCCCGGCTCTGCCCGCCCGACCCGGCCTGGCCGGGGCTGACCCCACCCTCGTCGGTGCACTCCAACGGCCTGCTCGACGAGGCCACCGCCTATGCCGAGCCGGCGGCCCGCGCCGACCGGGTCCGCGCCTTCGTCGACGCGGTGGGCGGGTTGGAGGCGGCCGGTTACTGCCGCACCTCCTACCGGTCGGGGGCGTTCGTCAACTCGGCCGGCCAGTCGGCGCAGGGGCGGACCACCGAGGCGGCGATGGACGGCATCGCCCGGTCCGGTGGCGCGGACGGGGTGGCCCGGCTCTGCGCCGGTCGCCTCGACGGGCTGGACGGCGCGGCCCTCGGCGCGCGGGCGGCGGCCAAGGCACGGGCCGCCGCCGACCCGGTCGAGCTGCCCCCGGGCCGGTACGAGGTGGTCCTCGAACCGGCCGCCGTGGCCGACCTGCTGCAGAATCTCGCCTGGTACGGCTTCAACGGCAAGCGGCACACCGAACGCCAGTCGTTCGCCAGCCCCGGCGCCGCCCAGTTCGACCCGGCGGTGACCCTGGTCGACGACCCGACGTACGGCGGCGAGATGCCGTTCGACCTGGAGGGCACCCCGCGCCGGGCGCTCACCCTGGTCGAGGCGGGCACCACCCGCGGGGTGGCCCACGACCGGCGCAGCGCCGCCGGGGCGGGCACCACGTCGACCGGTCACGGGACGCCCGGCGGGTCCACCTTCGGCCCGGTCCCGCGCAACCTGCGCCTGCTCGGCCACACCGGGGCGGACGACGCGGCGACCGGTCCGGTCCCGACCGTCGGCCCGGTGGCGGGTGGCCCGGCGGCCGACGGCCCGGTGGCGGGGGCGGTGGTGGATGCGGACACCGCCGCACTTGTCGCACCGATGGCCCGGGGGCTGCTGGTCAGCGACTTCTGGTACACCCGGGTACTCGACCCGAAGAGCCTGGTGATCACCGGGTTGACCCGCAACGGGGTGTGGCTGGTGGAGGACGGCGTGCCGGTGCGGGCGGTACGGAACCTCCGCTTCACCGAGGCGTACCCCCGGGCGTTGGGGCCCGGTGCGGTGCTCGGCCTCGGCCGGCGGCCGGTCCGTCAGCCGGACCGGATCGACGGCGGCTGGTGGGAGGGGCCGCCGCTGCGGCTGGCCTCGTGGAACTTCACAGGCGGCGCGTCCGGCTGACCGGTCGCCGCCCACGCGTCTGCGCCGAAGCAGGCCCAGCAGCGCACCGCCACACACCGCACCGCCACACACCGCACGCCGACCTGCCGCGCAGCCCGCCGGCAACGCCACGACGGCCGACGGCCGACGGCCGACGGCCGACGGTAAAACGATCATGGCTCGGGTCTTTCCAAGGTGCGGGACACACGGGACACTGCGTTGCGCGGCCCGACCGTGATGATCGGCGTAACGTGTGTCACTTAGCTGCGCCGATGTCCCGGCGCGGTCGCCTGCGTGCCGCAAGACGTGGCAGTGGACACGGTCCGGCCGGTCCGCTGACCGCACGGAACGTGAACCGCCGCCCGCGAGGGCCCGTCCCGTCAGGAAGACGACTCGAATGACATCAACGGCAACGAAGCCGCGGGGTGCGCGGGCGCGCGCCGCCATCGCGGCGAAGACGTTGCGAACCGACCGCTGGTGGTTCGCCCCCCTGATCACCGTCGTCGGGCTCAGCGCCTGGGTGGCGTACGCGACCGTCCGGGTGTTCATGCACAAGTGGTACTGGGTGGACCAGTACCACTACCTGACCCCGTTCTACTCCCCCTGTGTGACCGACAGATGTGTCGAGGGCTCCTCGCACTTCGGCAGCTTCCTGCCCGGCTGGTGGATCATCCCGGACGCGGCGCTGACCCTGCCGTTCCTGCTGCTGTTCCGGCTCACCTGCTACTACTACCGCAAGGCGTACTACCGGTCGTTCTGGTTGTCGCCGCCGGCCTGTGCGGTGCCGGACGGGCACAAGTCCTACTCCGGGGAGACCCGGTTCCCGCTGCTCGGGCAGAACCTGCACCGCTACTTCTTCTACGCCGCCGCGATCATCTCGCTGATCAACACCTGGGACGCGGTCCTGGCCTTCCACTCCCCGGAGGGTTTCGGCTTCGGGCTGGGCAACATCATCCTGCTGGTCAACGTGGTGATGCTCTGGGCGTACACGATCTCCTGCCACTCCTGCCGGCACATCATCGGCGGCCGGCTGAAGCACTTCTCCGCGCACCCGGTGCGGTACCGGGCCTGGACGTTCGTGTCCAAGCTGAACACCCGGCACATGCAGCTCGCCTGGATCACCCTCGGCACGCTGGCCTTCACCGACTTCTACGTGATGGCCATCGCCGCCGGCTGGTTCACCGACCTGCGGTTCATCAACTAGAGGGCGCGCCGACATGACCACTACCACTCGCATCGAACGACACCACTACGACGTCGTCGTGATCGGAGCCGGCGGCGCCGGCCTGCGCGCGGCGATCGAGGCCCGGCTCGCCGGCAAGAAGACCGCGATCATCTCCAAGTCGCTCTTCGGCAAGGCGCACACCGTGATGGCCGAGGGCGGCGCGGCAGCCGCGATGGGGAACGTGAACAGCCGGGACAACTGGCAGGTGCACTTCCGCGACACCATGCGCGGCGGCAAGTTCCTCAACAACTTCCGGATGGCCGAGCTGCACGCGAAGGAGTCGCCGCAGCGGATCTGGGAGCTGGAGACGTACGGGGCGCTCTTCGACCGGACCAAGGACGGGAAGATCTCCCAGCGCAACTTCGGCGGGCACGAGTACCCGCGGTTGGCGCACGTCGGCGACCGGACCGGCCTGGAGCTGATCCGCACCCTCCAGCAGAAGATCGTCTCCCTGCAGCAGGAGGACAAGCGCGACCTCGGCGACTACGAGGCCCGGATCAAGGTCTTCTCCGAGACCACCATCACCGAGCTGCTGCTCGACGGCGCCGGGACGGACGGCCACAGGATCGCCGGCGCGTTCGGCTACTACCGGGAGTCCGGGGAGTTCATCCTCTTCGAGGCCCCGGCGGTGGTGCTGGCCACCGGCGGCGTCGGCCGGTCCTACAAGGTCACCTCGAACTCGTGGGAGTACACCGGGGACGGGCACGCGCTGGCCCTGCGGGCCGGGGCCACGCTGATCAACATGGAGTTCCTCCAGTTCCACCCGACCGGCATGGTCTGGCCGCCCTCGGTGAAGGGCATCCTGGTCACCGAGTCGGTACGCGGCGACGGCGGCGTGCTGAAGAACTCCGACGGCAAGCGGTTCATGTTCGACTACGTCCCCGACGTCTTCCGCAAGCAGTACGCGGAGACCGAGGAGGAGGCGGACCGCTGGTACACCGACCCGGACAACAACCGACGCCCGCCGGAGCTGCTCCCCCGCGACGAGGTCGCCCGCGCGATCAACAGCGAGGTCAAGGCCGGTCGGGGTACGCCTGCCGGTGGCGTCTTCCTGGACATCGCCTCCCGACGTTCGGCCGAGGAGATCCGGCGCCGGCTGCCGTCGATGTACCACCAGTTCAAGGAGCTGGCCGACGTCGACATCACGGCCGAGCCGATGGAGGTCGGGCCGACCTGTCACTACGTGATGGGCGGCGTCGAGGTGGACCCGGACTCCGGGGCCGCGCACGGCACGGTGCACGGGCTGTTCGCTGCCGGTGAGGTCTCCGGTGGCATGCACGGCTCCAACCGGTTGGGCGGCAACTCCCTGTCCGACCTGCTGGTCTTCGGCAAGCGGGCGGGCGGGCACGCGGCGTCGTACACCGATCAGTTGGCCTCGCGGCCGAAGGTGCCGGTGGGCGCGGTGGAGACCGCCGTGGAGACGGCGCTGGCGCCGTTGCAGCGGGACACCGGGGAGAACCCGTACACCCTCCAGCAGGACCTCCAGGCGGTGATGGGGGATCTGGTCGGGATCATCCGGCGGGAGGGCGAGCTGGTCGACGCCCTGCGCCGGTTGACCGAGCTGCGGGAGCGGGTGGCGAAGGTGAGCGCGGTCGGCGGCAGACGCTACAACCCGGGCTGGCACCTGGCGCTTGACCTGCGCAACATGCTCGTCGTCTCGGAGTGCACCGCGAAGGCGGCGCTGGAGCGGCAGGAGTCGCGCGGCGGGCACACCCGGGAGGACTTCCCGACGATGGACCCCAGGTGGCGTCGGGTCAACCTGGTCTGTGCGCTGGACGGCGACACCGTACGCCTGGAGCACAAGCCGCTACCGAAGATGCGGGCCGAGCTGATCGGCCTCTTCGACCGTACCGAGCTGGGCAAGTACCTGACCGACGAGGAGCTGGCCGACTTCGACGCCCTCACCGAGGAGGCGAGCAACTGATGGGAAGCAAGAGGGAGTTCCGCATCTGGCGGGGCGACGAGACCGGTGGTGACCTCCAGGACTACTCGGTCGAGGTGAACGAGGGCGAGGTCGTCCTCGACGTCATCCACCGGCTCCAGGCCACCGACGCGCCTGATCTGGCCTGCCGGTGGAACTGCAAGGCGGGCAAGTGCGGCTCCTGCTCGATGGAGATCAACGGTAAGCCGCGGCTGAGCTGCATGACCCGGATGTCGACGTTCGAGGAGACCGAGACCGTCACGGTCACCCCGCTGCGGACCTTTCCGGTGATCCGGGACCTGGTCACGGACGTCTCGTTCAACTACGAGAAGGCCCGGGAGACGCCGGCCTTCGCCCCGCCGGCCGACCTGGCCCCGGGCGAGTACCGGATGCAGCAGGTCGACGTGGAGCGCTCGCAGGAGTTCCGCAAGTGCATCGAGTGTTTCCTGTGCCAGAACGTCTGTCACGTGATCCGCGACCACGAGGAGAACAAGCCGGCCTTCTCCGGGCCCCGGTTCTTCATCCGGGCCGCCGAGCTGGACATGCACCCGCTGGACGCGAAGACCGACCGCAAGCAGTACGCGCAGCAGGAGCAGGGGCTCGGCTTCTGCAACATCACCAAGTGCTGCACCGAGGTCTGCCCCGAGCACATCAAGATCACCGACAACGGGATCATCCCCATGAAGGAACGGGTCGTCGACCGCAGGTACGATCCCCTGGTATGGCTCGGTAGCAAGATCTTCCGTCGGGGCGAGACGCCCCAGAGCACCGCGAACAGCGCGGGAAAGGGGTCCGCGGTGCACAGCGGCGCTCGTCAGACCGGGGTCCACTCGCACGCCGGCGGCTCCGGCGACCCGGGCGCGGAGGCCCAGGCGCAGCAGGGCGTGAACTGGCACCGCGAGGTCCCGCACCCGACCATGCCGGCGGTCGACGACCGGGGCCGGCTCCCGCTGACGGAGTTGACCTTCGACCGGGCGGCGGCCCCGTCGCCGTTCGGCGACGACCTCACCTTCCCGCTGCCGCCGGAGCACCTCAACTTCGCCCACCCGAAGCAGGACGAGAAGCCCTCGGGCGAGGGTGACAGGCACTGACGCCACGCGACAGGCGGTAAGCGGCACGACAGGCGGTAAGCGGCACGACAGGCGGCGGGGGCCACGGCGGAAGCCGTCGGCCCCCGTCCCGTTCCGGCCGGGTGTCCGGCCCGGTCAGTCGGAGTCCAGCAGCGGGCGGAGGGCGGCGACGATGGGGGCATCGGCGGGGAGCCAGGTGACGCTGTGCAGCTCACCGGCGGCGAGCCAGCGCATCGCGGAGTGCTCCAGCGCGCGCGGCTGGTCGCCGTGCAGCAGGCGGGCCGCGTACACCTTGAGCACCGACCGGCCGTGGGCCATCCGGACGTCCCGGCCGACCCGGTCGCCGATCTCCACCCGGACGGCCAACTCCTCGGCGCACTCGCGGATCAGCGCCGCCGTCTCGCTCTCGCCCGGCTCGACCTTGCCGCCGGGGAACTCGAACATGCCGGCCACCTCGGGCGGCGCGGTACGCGCGCAGGCGAGCACCCGCCCGGCGGAGATGATCGCCGCGCCCACGACCACCTTCGGCTCGCGCCGGTCGGCCTGTCCGTTACCGCTACACCGTTCGGTCTGCACGGGCGTCCAGCGTGCCAGATCAATAGTCGTTTTGGGTACCGTCGCCGACCGGTAGGCCAATAAGAGACGGAAGTGTGGGCGTGGACACACCGCCGTCAGGTCGACAGACTGGTGACACCACGAGGACACGGGACGGCGACGATTTGGCCACAAGCCGGCAACGGCGCCTGGGAGGTGCGGTGATGCGCGCGCTGTTCACCAGTCGAACCAAGCACGACTATCTCAGTGACGCCCTCACGCTCCTGCACGGGTGGACCCGCGACGGTGAGCAGATCCGGCGCACCCTGGTGATGGACGACGCCCAGCACGCGGCGCTCACCGAACGGGTCAAGGTCGTCGCGGACGCGCTGCGGTTGCGGCCGGACATCAGCCGGCGGGACACCGAGACGCGGATCCGGGTGGGGCACGGGGACGGGGAACCACTCACCGAGGGTGAGGTGCTGCTCGCCGCCCGGATCGAGGACGCGTACCGCGCGGTGACGGAGCACTGAGGTGCGGGTCACCGCATCGGCTCCCCCTGCGCGGTGGGCAACCCCAGGGCCTGGCGTACGGCCAGCTCGGTGGCCGGGTCCGGGTGCTGCCCGGCCTGCGCGACGACCTGGAGCAGTCGGCCCTGGTCCGGCTCACCGTCGGCGTCCCGCCAGGCCGGTTCGTCCTGCTCCATCTCGGTGAGCAACCGCTCCATCGCCGGCCGGACCGCCTCCGGCCAGGGCTCCCTGCGCAGTCGGAACCACATGTCGGTGTGGATGGTCTCGGCCCGCCGGACCGCGTCCCGGAGGGTGGCCGGTGGGCTGGTCTGTGCGCCGGCCACCAGCGCTGCCCGCGTCTCGGTCCACTCCCGGCTGGCCAGCAGGTAGCCGAGCTGTGCCGGGTCGAGCACTGTGGTGTCCATCCGCAGCGGCCGGGACAGGGCGGTCGGGGCGGTCAGGTAGCAGGTGATCGTGGGGTCGGTGGACCAGTCGACCCGGGTCGGCAGGTACCAGCTCAACCGCACCTCGGCGGGCAACCCCAGCGGGTCCACCACGTAGCTGCGCTGCCGCTGCCGGCAGAGCGCCTCCGCCCGCTGGGAGAGCACCGCCGCGCCGGGATACCGCTCGTCGGCGGAGCGTTCGTACGCCGGGAAGTCGTCGACGTACTCGGCCTGGTGTGGGGTGTCGCACGCCACCCGGGTGACCTGCTCGGGTGCGGTCCGGCTGGCGGTGGCGCCGGTGGGGACCCGGAAGCAGTCCCCCACCCGCAGCCCGCGCAGACCGGTGCCGGGGTCGGAGCCGGTGAACACGATGCCCAGGGCCACCAGACCGGCCAGCACCCATCCGCCGAACAGCACCAGCCCGGCGACCACCAGGCCCTTCCCCCGCTCGCCGTCCCGCCTGATCCGACGCAACGCGAACCCGGCGGTGACGGCGGCGAGTACGCCACCGAGCAGGCCGAAGACCAGGGTGACGACGGCCAGCCGGTTCAGCCGGCCCCGGACGGCCGGCGGCTGCGGCCAGGGTTCCCAGTCGGGCACGGCTGTGGAACCCGGTTGGCGGGCCGGGGCCGCGTCCTCACCACCGGTCGGCACCGGGGTGGCGGACGCCCGGCGGGCCAGGGCCGCACTCTCGTCACCTGTCGGTGCCGGCACCGGCTCCGGCCGCGCCTCGCCGGTGGATGGCGTCTCGGAACGTTCGCTGGTCACGCCGCTTCCCTCCCCCGTCGCCCGCGTCTGGCCAGGCATGGCGAGACTAGTCGACCGGACCAACCAGCGGGGAAGGGCCGATGCTGGCGGGCGTCTCCTACCGTGGGATCCATGGCAAATGCGACGTACGACCGCAAGGAGCAGTTCCAGCAGATCCAGAGTGGACTGCTCGACGGGGAACAGATCATCGCCGTCTACGATGCCGTCGGCACCGGCACCGGGTTCATCGGCCTGACCGACCGGCGGGTGATCATCCAGGACCGCTCGTTCGTGGGGAAGAAGTACGCGATCACCAGCATCCCGTACTCGAAGATCACCAGTGTGAGCGTGGTGAGCAACAAGTCCTGGGGCGGGGAGTTCTTCTCCACCGGCTCGATCGCGGTTCACGTCGGCACCCACACCTACGAGGTGGAGTTCCGCGGCGCGCAGAAGAGCCACCACGTGCACAACGTGATCCTGCACTACATCTCCTGACCCCCGCCCCGCCCGCCGCCACCACGGGCCGCGACGACCGCCTCCCGGCCGGCGGGAGGCGTCCCGGTGGCGATGAGGGCGTCGAGGATGTCCCGGGCCGCGGCCAGCCGCTGCATGGACGCGGTGATCCGCGCCCGCTCCTCGGCGAGGCCGTCCAGCAGCTCGGGGCAGGTGGGGGCGAGCACCGTGGTGTCGTCCGGCACGCAGGGCAGGATCTCGGCGATCACCGCCGTTCCGAGCCCGGCCGACAGGAGCAGCCGGATGTGCCGCACCGTGGTCAGCGCCTGCTCGCCGTAGTCTCGGTAGCCGCTCGACCGCCGCTCGGGCCGCAGCAGGCCCTGCTCCTCGTAGTAGCGCAGGGCCCGGGTGCTCACCCCGGCCCGCCGGGCCAGTTCGCCGATCCGCATGCGTACAGGAGATCGCGGACTTGACCTTCACGTCAACGTCAAGGTCTACCGTCGCCGGCATGAGCGATCGACAACTCACGTACCGCGACCCGGTGGCGGTGCTCGGCCTGGGCCCGATGGGCCAGGCGCTCGCCGCCACCCTGATCTCCGCCGGCATTCCGACGACCGTCTGGAACCGTACGCCGGAACGGGCCGCACCTCTCGTCGCGCGGGGCGCGACGGCCGCACCGACAGTCACCGGGGCGGTCCGGACCGCCACCCTCGTGATCACCTGCCTGCGGGACCCGGCGGCGGTCGACGCCGTGCTGGCCGCCCATGACGACTGGGGCGACCGGACGGTCGTCGACGTCACCACCGGCCGACCGGACGAGGCGCGCAAGCTGGCCGACTGGGCCGACAATCACGGCGTCGACCTGGTCAAGGGGGCCATCCTGACCCCGACCCCGACGATCGGCACCCCGGCCGCCACGGCACTGTGGTGCGGCAGCCGGTCCGCCTTCGACGCCGCCCGGCCCGTCCTGGCGACCTTCGGCGGCACCCCTGCCTTCCTCGGGCCGGACCCGGGCGCGGCGGCGGCGTACGACATGGCGCTGCTCGACCTGTTCGGCACCGCGGTCAGCGGCCTGACCCACGCCTTCGCGCTGGCCTCGGCCGAGGGCATCGCCCCCGGCTCGTTCGCCAGGTACGCCGCCGGGATCGCCCCGATGCTCGGGGAGATGACGGCCCGCTTCGCCGACCAACTCGCCGAGGAGCGGTTCCCCGGCGACCGATCAACCATCGCCTCGGCCCACTCGGGCATCACCCACGTCATCGAGACCGCCGACACCCACGGGATCGACTCCGGGGTGCTGCGCGCCGCCCGGTCCGTCATCGGACGGGCCGTCACCGCCGGTCACGGTGAGGACGGTCTCGCCCGGCTGGCCCGGTTCCTCGCCCCGGCCCGCTCCGCCTGACACCCGGGCCGGGGTGGTCCCTGGAATACTCGGGCCATGCGGACGACTCTCCACTGTGGCCGGGGCGGGCAGGTGCGGCATGTTCCTACGTGACGTGCTGGCCACCGACGTCGAGGCGTACCTGCGGATGCGCTGCGACCCGGTGATGATGGCCGAACTCGGCGGGCCGCTGCCGGCCGCCCACGTGGCCCGGCAGGTCCGCCGGGACGCCCAGTTGGCCGCCGACGGCACCGCCCTGATCAAGATGATCGTGGTGGACGACGCCGTCGCCGGGACCGTCACCCTCTGGCAGCCCGCACCCGACGACGAGACGGCCGCCGAGGTCGGCTGGATGGTGCTGCCCGAGTTCCAGGGCCGGGGCCTGGCCAAGCGGGCCGTCCGGGCGCTGCTCGACCAGGCCCGCACCGAGGGGCGGTGGGACACCGCGCACGCGTTCCCGGCCGTCACCAACGACCCGTCCAACGGGATCTGCCGGGCGCTCGGGTTCACCCTGCGTGGCGAGGAGGACGTCGAGTTCAACGACCAGGTCATCCGTACCCGGCACTGGACGCTCGATCTGGCCGGCCCGCCCCCGCCGCCGGAAACCCGGTTGCCCGGCTGACCGGCCACTGCTTGGCTGGGGACGAAGCCGACCGGAGGGAGCAGACGACATGTCGTACGCGACGGGGTCCACCCAGGAACCGACCACCCTCCAGCAGCGGGAATCGAGGCTTCGTGACCACCAGCGACACGGCAGTGACGGCGCGGTCCAGCGCCGGTAGCACCACACCGGTCAGCACCCCGGAAGGGGGCCGATGATGTCGGTGTTCGACGATCCGGGGCACTTCGGCCGGATGTGGGCCGACAGCTACGACGGCACGGGCAACCCGGACCCGGCACCGGCGGTGGACTTCCTCGCCGGGCGGGCCGCTGGCGGCCCGGTGCTCGAACTCGCCATCGGGACGGGTCGGGTGGCGCTGCCGCTCGCCGTCCGGGGCGTACCCGTCGAAGGGGTCGAGGCGTCACCGGAGATGGTGGCGAAGCTGCGCGCCAAGCCCGGCGGCGGCGGCATCCCGGTCACCATCGGCGACATGGCCGACGTGCCTGTGACGGGCCCGTACCGGCTGGCGTACCTGGTGTTCAACACGCTGTTCAACCTGGTCCGCGCGGAACGGCAGCAGGACTGCTTCCGCAACGTCGCCCGGGTGCTGGCCCCCGGTGGCGAGTTCGTCGTCGAGACGTTCGTGCCCGACCCGGCCGGCTTCGACCGGGACGAGCAGGTACGGATGCGGTCGGTGACCGAGGACTCGGCCACCATCCGGCTGCACCAGTACGACCGGACCGCACAGACCTTCGTCCGGCAGACGATCACCTTCGACCGCGAGGGCGTGCACCTGGCGCCATTCGCGATGCGGTACTGCTGGCCGGAGCAGATCGACGAGCTGGCGGACCGGGCCGGTCTACGGCTCGTCGAACGGTACGCCGACTGGCACCGGCAGCCGTTCGACGCCACAAGCACGTCGCACATCTCGGTCTACCGGCGCTGAGCCGCCGGACCGGCCGGGGTCGGGGCATCCTCCGACCCCGGCCGGGCATCCGGACCCTCCCGGGTGGCACCGGCAGGCCGGGCGGACCTACAGCCGCTTGATCATCCGGACGGCGGTGACCTCGAAGCCCATCTGCTCGTAGAGCGCCCGCGCGCCGGAGTTGAACCCGAAGACGCTCAGCCCGATCGCGACCACGCCCAACTCCCGGCACACCTGCTCGGCGGCCTCGATCATCGCCCGGCCGTAGCCCCGGCGGCGCAACTCCTCGCGTACCTCGAAGTCGTAGCCGAAGGCGTGCAGGCCGTCGGACTTCTGCTCCAGGTGCAGCCAGAGCATGCCGACCTCGTCGGCGTCGTCGTACGCCGTCCACAGCCGGTGCCCCTCGGTGGCCAACCCGTCGGGCAACAGGCCCTGGTAGTCCTGCCGGGCCTTCTCCTGCGCCTCCGGCAGCGGCATCGCCCCGGAGGCGGCGATGTTCTGCGCGTAGTCCTCCTCGGCGCGCTCCCGGTAGCGGAGGTACTGCTCGTCGGTCATCGGTTCCAGCCGCAAGGTCACCACACCACCACCGTAGGGTCAGCACCACCCCGCCCGCTGCCTCGTGGTCGCAGGGTCGACCGGCGACCCGCGAGAGCGCCGGTTTCCGACTGGCGCCCGGCGGGGCCGGCTGTCAGCCTGGATCCGTGCGGTACGACCCTCAACGGCACCTCTGGTCCGCGCTCTCGGTCACCGAGGTGCACGCGTTGTTCGCCGGCTGCCCGGCGCGCTGGTGGCTCTCCGGGGGATGGGCCATCGACCACTGGCACGGCAGCCCGAGCCGACCGCACGGTGACATCGACGTCAGCACCCTGCGGCCGGCGCTGCCCGCCCTGCTGCACGCACTACCGGCGGACCTGCGGCCGTTCGCGGCCCGGCGGGGGCACCTGTTCCCGCTGGCGGACGGGCACGACGACCCCGAGGTGCACAACATCTGGGTGTACGACGCCGGTCGGGACCGCTTCGTCCTCCAGATCAACCTGGAGGAGGGCGCCGAGACGGGCTGGCGCTACCGACGCGATCCACGGATCACGCTCCCGTGGGACTCGGCGGTGGCGTCCATCCGCGCCGTACCGACCGGGACGCCCGTCACCCAACTGCTGTGGAAGTCACCCGACCCGCGCCCCCGCGACGAGCGCGACCTGGACGTCGCCCGGCACCTGCTGACCCCGGCGCAGCTCCGATGGTTGCGCGAGGCGGTCCGGCTGGCACACCCGAACTCACCGTGGTCGGACGACCCCCGACTGGGACACCCCTGACCCGTCTCCCTCAGCGGCTGCGAGACACCCTCGACCCCACGGCCGGGCGGGCGGCGGGCGGAATCAGACGTTGAAGCGGAACTCCACCACGTCGCCGTCCTGCATGACGTACTCCTTGCCCTCGATCCGGACCTTGCCGGCGGCCTTCGCCGCCGCCATCGATCCGGCCGCGACCAGGTCGCCGTAGGAGACCACCTCGGCCTTGATGAAACCCCGCTGGAAGTCGCTGTGGATCACCCCGGCGGCCTCCGGGGCGGTCGCGCCGACCGGCACGGTCCAGGCCCGCGCCTCCTTCGGCCCCGCCGTGAGGTACGTCTGGAGCCCGAGCGTGCGGAAGCCGACCCGGACGAGCTGGTTCAGCCCCGGCTCGTGCTGCCCGATCGATTCCAGCAGCTCACGGGCCTCCTCCTCGGGCAGGTCCACCAGCTCAGATTCGATCTTGGCGTCCATGAAGACCGCCTCGGCGGGGGCCACGAGCGCCCGCAGCTCGTCGAGGAAACCGGCGTTGGCCAGCTCGGCCTCGTCGACGTTGAAGACGTAGAGGAACGGCTTGGTGGTGAGCAGGTGCAGCTCCCGCAGGTGCTCCAGCTCGATCTTGGCGGCGGCGGCCCCGGCGTAGAGAGTGGTGCCGCCGTCGAGCACCTCGACGGCCTGCTTGGCGGCGGTGACGGCGGCGGCCCGGTCCTTGCGGAGCTTGGCCTCCTTCTCCAGCCGGGGCAGCGCCTTCTCCAGGGTCTGCAGGTCGGCCAGGATCAGCTCGGTGTTGATCGTCTCGATGTCGTCGGCCGGCGAGACCTTGCCGTCGACGTGCACCACGTTCGGATCGGAGAAGGCGCGCACCACCTGGCAGATGGCCGAGGCGTCCCGGATGTTCGCCAGGAAGGCGTTGCCCCGGCCCTGCCCCTTGGACGCGCCCCGGACCAGGCCGGCGATGTCGACGAACGACACCGGCGCGGGCAGCACCTTCTGCGACGAGAAGATCTCGGCGAGCTTGCCGAGCCGGTCGTCCGGCAGCCCCACCACCCCGACGTTGGGCTCGATGGTGGCGAACGGATAGTTCGCCGCGAGCACGTCGTTCTTGGTCAGCGCGTTGAACAGGGTGCTCTTGCCGACGTTGGGCAGGCCGACGATGCCGATGGTGAGACTCACGACGGGCCAGCTTACGCCGTCGACCACCGACACCCGGCAGGCAGCCCCGTCGGCAGCGCCGGAAAGGCTCAGGCGGTGAGCAGCCGGGGCTCGATCCGGGTCTCCCGGACCCCACCCGCACCATCCGGCACCACCTCGTACGCGGCCACCCCCGCCCGGTCGGCGACCGCCTCGGCCAGCCGGGTGCCCCGGTAGACCAGCCCCACCCCGTCGTCGGTGCAGTGGCTGGCCGGCAGGGTGCCGTCGGCGACCAGCCGGTGCAGCAGCGGCCGACGCTCGGCCTCGCTGTCGTAGTGCACCCCGTTGCCGTAGGGCAGCCAGCCCAGACCATCGGTGTAGGCGCGCAGCTTGCGGCCGAAGCTGTCGGTGGTGCCGCCGACGTGCCAGCAGATCGAGCCGGCGGAGACCCCGCCGAGCACCACCCCCGCCTCCCAGCACTCGCGCAGGATCTCCGGCAGGCCGTGCACCCGCCACACCGCGCAGAGGTTGGCCACGCTGCCGCCACCGACCCAGACGATGTCCTGGCCGAGCAGGTGCGCCCGGACGTCCTCGACGTTGGGCATCGGGAACAGCGCCAGGTGCGACGGGCGGTAGCGGGTGCCGGCGAACGCGCCGTGGAAGACCGCCAGCGAGGTGGGCTGGTCGCCGACGGCCTGGTTGAGGTAGCAGATCCTCGGCTCGTCGGCCTGCGCCAACTCGGCCATCAGGTCGAAGACCGGCCCGGGGTCGGCGTCCCACGGGCCCCGGTGGCGGCTGGTGAAACCCATGCTGGTGGCGACGATCGTCGGTGCGCTGGCGGGCATGCTGGTCCTTTCGTCGGCTGGCTCCGTCCCCATCCTGCGTCACCGCCACACCCTGGCCGGGTTCAGCCGGCGAGACGCCAGCCCGTCCCGCCGTCCGCCGTCCCGGGCAGCTCGCCGGCCGCCGCGAGCGGCAGCGTGAACCTGTCCCCGGCGGCCGGCCCGGCCCGCTCGGACTCGCCGAGCATCCAGCGGACCTCGTCGGCCGTCCAGCCCAGCCCCCGCCGGCCGGCGATCTCCCGGACCAGTCGCCGGCCGACCCGGGTGTCGTCGTCGTAGAACCGCATGCACCAGTGGTGCGCCCACATGCCCAACGCCCGGAGGCCGGCCGCGTCGAGGGACCCGGCGAGCCGACCACAGGCGGTGTCGGCGAACGGCCGCGCCGGGTCGTCGGCCCGGTCCCGCTCGATCGCACCGAAGGCGGCCGGCGCGACCACCCGCATCCGGTCGTAGAGGCCCTGGGCGGCGGCATCGTCCAACCGCACCCGCCCTGACCGAGGATCCCCCCACCCGGTCACGCTCGCCATCGCCACACCCTTCTGGAGTTGGTGCCGGGACGCTACCGACCACTACCGACACTTTTCCGGCGGGAAACTGCGACAGGCGGAGCGGATAGCTACGCCGAGCTGGGGCGTCTGTATCTGTGACAGACAACATCGGGGAGGGCGGGTGGACGAGGACGACCGGGCCCGGCTGGCCGAGTTCGTGGCCAGCCGGACGCCGGCCCTGATGCGGGTCGCGTACCTGCTCACCGGGGACCGGCACACCGCCGAGGACCTGTTCCAGTCGGCGCTGGCGCGGACCATTCCGAGGTGGCGCGAGCTGCGCCACGCCGACCCGGAGGGCTACCTGCGCACGGTCATGTACCGCGAACAGGTGAGCTGGTGGCGGCGACTACGCCGGCACCGGGAGACGTTGCTCACCGGCGCCGACGAACGGGCCGGGCCCGACCCGAACGGCGGCACCGACGTACGGCTGGCGATGCGGGCCGCGCTGCGGGCGCTGCCGGCGGCCCAGCGCACGGTCGTGGTCCTGCGGTACTACGAGGACCTGACCGAGACCCAGGTGGCCGCCGCGCTCGGCTGCTCGGTCGGCACCGTACGCAGCCGCACCCACCGGGCCGTGGCCCGGTTGCGGCAACTCCTGCCGGACATCGAACTGCTGGAGGTACGGCGGTGACCACGCCCTTCGAGCACCTCATCCGCGCCACTCTCTCCGACCTCGCCGAGGAGGCACCGACAGTGCACGACCAGTTGACCCGTGCGGAACACCGGGCCCGGACCCGACGCCGCGCCACGATGACGGTGAGCGCGGTGGGCGCCCTCGCCGCCGTGCTGATCGCCGCACCGCTCGCGATGGCTGCCAGCGGCGGCGGGGACGCCCCGCCCGCCGTACCGGCCTCCCCGCAGAGCGGGCCACCTGCCGCACCGGCTCCCGCGCTGCCCGACGGCCCGGCCCCGATGACCGGCCGGACCGCCGTACCGGCGGCACCCGGCGCACCCGTCACGGGCCGGACCGCCGTACCGGCGGCACCCGTACCGGCCCGGCCCGACGGATCGGACCCCACGACCGGTCGGACCGCCGTGCCGGCGGCGCCCGCCGCACCCGTACCGGCGCAGACCGCACCGCCCGGCGACCGGTTCCCGAAGACCGGCCGGACGGCCGTACCGGCACCGGCGCAGACCGCCCCGCCGGTCGGGCTGCCGGGGCGCTGACGACGCCGGACGCCCGGTGACCCGCCCCGGCTGGCCCGAGCCCAGGGGGTCACCGGGCGTCCGCACGCCCAGGTCCGATTTCCGCGAGCCACCGCCGCTGGCCTGCGGGCATGATCGGTGGCGTGGAGTGGGACTTCGAACGGTGCTACCGGGCCGTGGACAGCCGTGACCAGCGGTTCGACGGCTGGTTCTACACAGGCGTCACGTCGACCGGGATCTACTGCCGGCCGTCGTGTCCGGCGATGACGCCGAAACGACGTAACGTCCGGTTCTTCCCGTCGGCAGCCGCCGCGCAGGGGGCCGGGCTGCGGGCCTGCCGCCGGTGCCGGCCGGACGCCGCCCCGGGCTCACCGCAGTGGGACGTCCGGGCCGACGTGGTGGGCCGGGCCATGCGGCTGATCGCCGACGGGGTGGTCGACCGGGACGGCGTGCCGGGGCTGGCCGCCCGGCTGGGCTACACCGAACGGCACCTGCACCGGATGCTCCGGGCGGAACTGGGCGCCGGTCCGCTGGCACTGGCCCGGGCGCAACGGGCACAGACCGCCCGGACGCTGATCGAGACCACCGGGCTGGGGCTGGCGGAGGTGGCGTTCGCGGCCGGGTTCGGCAGCGTACGGCAGTTCAACGACACCGTCCGCGAGGTGTACGGAACGGTGCCGTCACGGTTGCGCACCGGGCGGGGCGGCCGACCGGCAGCGGGCGGGGCGGGCACGATCACGCTCCGGCTGGCGTACCGGCCGCCGCTGCACGCCGCCGCGCTGCTGGACTTCCTGGCCGACCGGGCGCTGCCCGGGGTGGAGGAGGTGCGCGACGGGACGTACCGCCGGGGGTTGCGGTTGCCGCACGGCCCGGCGGAGGTCGCGCTGACCCCGGCGGTCGGGTACGTCGGCGCGACGCTCAGGCTGACGGACCTGCGCGACCTGGCCCCGGCGGTGGCCCGCTGCCGCCGCCTGTTCGACCTGGACGCCGACCCGGAGGCGGTCGACCAGACGCTGGCCGCCGACCCTGCCCTGACCGGGGTCGTCGCCGCCGAGCCCGGCGTCCGCCTCCCCCGCGCGGTCGACGGCTTCGAGCTGGCCCTCCGCGCCATCATCGGCCAACAGATCTCCCTCCGCGCCGCCATCACCACCCTCACCCGCCTCCTCCACCACCCCCACACC
>NZ_JBTMMT010000051.1:0-51442 GCF_055517075.1 Micromonospora sp. DSM 43699 | reverse complement strand
CCCCCACCCCCCGCCGCACCACCCGCACCCGGGCGTTCGCCGCCGCCACGCTGCTCACCCTGCTCGCCGCACTGACCCCCGCCGTGGCGACAAGGGCCGACGCGGCTGCCGCCGACGTCACCGACGGGCTGTTGCTGCGCTACGACCTCGACCAGCGCACCGGCACCACGATCACCGACACCTCCGGGCACGGCAACGACGGCACCCTGGTCGGCGGCGGCACCTGGACCGGCCCGGACGGGCTGCTGCTCGACGGTGTCGACGACCACGTCAAGCTGCCGAACAACATCCTGGCCGGCCTGTCGTCGGTCACCGTCGCGGTCGACGTCCTCGTCGACCCGACACAGCAGACCCCGTACTTCCTCTGGGGACTGGGCAACCCGGCCACCTCCGCCGCCGGCACCGGTTACCTGTTCGCCAGCGGCGACGCGTTCCGCGCCGGCATCACCACCACCAACTGGTCCGGCGAGAAGGTCACCGGCACCGGCGGCAACCTGGCCCGGGGGGTGTGGAAGTCGGTCGTCTACACCCAGACCGGCACCACCGGCACCCTCTACGCCGACGGCGTGCAGGTGGCCCGGAACACCGCCGTCACCGTGCCGCCCAGCGCCGTCGGCAACGGCGTCACCACCGCCAACCACCTCGGCCGGTCGAACTACGGCACCGACCGGTTCCTCAAGGGACGGGTGGCGAACTTCAGGATCTACGACCGGGCCCTCAGCGCCGCCGAGGTCGCGGTGGTCGCGCAACCCGGGGAGTCCGACCAGACCCGGGCCGAGACGGCCGCCGCCGCGCTGTCCCTGGTGCACGCCGACGACGTACGCGGCAACCTGACCATGCCCGCCACCGGCCGGCACGGCGCGACAGTCACCTGGCACTCGGCCCGGCCCGAGGTGGTCGCCGCCGACGGCGTGGTGCGTCGCCCGGCGCACGGCGCGGGCGACGCGACGGTCCCGCTGACCGCCACCGTCACCGTCGGCAGCGCCACCGCCGAGCGGACCATCACGCTGACCGTCCGTGAGCTGCCGGCCCCCGCGCCGTACGCCGGTTATGCGTTCAGCTACTTCACCGGCAACTCGATCGCCGGGGAGAAGATCTACTTCGCCGCCAGCCGGGGCAACAACGCCCTGCAGTGGACCGAGGTCAACGGCGGCCAGCCGAAGCTGGAGTCGACCCACGGCACGCTGGGCCTGCGCGACCCGTTCCTGATCCGCAGCCCGGAGGGGGACCGGTTCTTCCTGATCGCCACCGACCTGTCGATCGGGCGCAACGGCGACTGGGACGCCGCCCAGCGCCGGGGCAGCCGCTACCTCGAGGTGTGGGAGTCCACCGACCTGGTCAACTGGTCCGCGCAGCGGCACGTCGAGGTGTCCCCACCCACCGCCGGCAACACCTGGGCGCCGGAGGCGTACTGGGACGCGGCGCGCGGTGAGTACCTGGTGTTCTGGGCCTCGAAGCTGTTCGCCGAGAACGACCCCGACCACACCGGCAACACCTACAACCGGATGCTCGCCGCGACCACCCGCGACTTCGTCACGTTCAGCCCGGCGACGGTCTGGCAGGACCGGGGCGAGTCGCGGATCGACTCCACGATGATCCGCGAGGGCGACACCTACTACCGGTTCACCAAGGACGAGGGCGGCGGCGGCACCGGCTGCTCCGACATCATCCAGGAGCGATCGACCTCGCTGACCGCCGTCGACCTGCCAGGCCGGCCCGCCTGGACGATGCTCGACTCGTGCATCGGCCGCGACGCCGGAACCTCCGCCGTCGAGGGCCCCACCGTCTTCAAGGCCAACCCCGGCGACACCTCCGGCTCGCGGTACTACCTCTTCGTCGACGAGTACGGCGGCCGGGGCTACATCCCGCTGGGCACCGACGACCTGGCGAAGCCCGACTGGAAGGTGCCCGCCTCCTACCGGCTGCCGGCCAGCCCCCGCCACGGCACAGTCATCCCGGTCACCCGCGCCGAACTCGACGCGCTCACCGACGCGCCGCCACCGGTGAGCGCCAACGCCGACGGTGTGGTCGCCCACTACCGGCTCGACCAGGCAGGCGGCAGCACGGTCACCGACGACTCCGGCAACGGCCACCACGCCACGCTGGCCGGCGACGCCCGCTGGGACGACGGCAGCCTCACCCTCGGCGGCGCCAACGGCCACGTCGACCTGCCCGACAACATCATGGCCGGGCTGGACGAGATCACCGTGTCGGTGGACGTCAACATCGCCGCCGACCAGGCCACCCCGTACTTCCTCTGGGGGCTCGGCAACACCGACTCCGCAGGCGTCGGCAACGGTTACCTGTTCACCACCGGCAACGACTACCGCACCTCGATCACCCTGGGCAACTGGACCGGCGAGCAGACCGTCACCGGTGGCCGGGCGGTGCCCCGGGGCTCGTGGCGGACCCTGACGTACACCCTGAACCGGGCCGGCACGGCGCGGATCTACCTGGACGGGGTGCGCGTCGCCGAGAAGACCGGGCTGACCGTCGCGCCCGGCGACATCGGCGGCGGCCGGACCACGGCCAACTACCTCGGCCGCTCCCAGTACGCCAGCGACCGTTACCTCAAGGGCCGGGTACGCGACTTCTCCCTCTACAACCGGGCGCTCACCGACGCCGAGGTCGCCGCGCTGGGCAGCAACGGCACCAGCGTGGTCTCCGTCGAACTCGACAGCCTCAAGGTGCCGGCCATCGTGGACGCCGCCACCGGCACCATCACCCTGCCGGTCCGGCCGGGCACCGACCTGACCACCCTCGCCCCGCGCTACCTGGTCGCGCCGACCTCCACGGTCAAGCCCACCGGGCCGCGCAACTACACCCGGCCGGTGACGGTCACCGTCACCAGCGCCGCCGGGGCCAGCCGGGCCTGGACGGTCCGGGCGGTGCCGATGAACACCCCGGTGCTTCCCGGCTTCAACGCCGACCCGAACATCGTCCGGTTCGGCGACACCTACTACATCTACGCCACCACCGACGGCTTCCCCGGCTGGGGCAGCTCGACGTTCACCGTCTGGTCCAGCCGGAACCTGGTCGACTGGACCGCCCACGACACCATCCTCGACCTCGGGCCGGACATCAGCTGGGCGGACACCAACGCCTGGGCGCCGGCGGCGATCGAGAAGAACGGGAAGTACTACCTCTACTTCTCGGCGCAGCAGAACATCGGTGTCGCGGTGGCCGACTCGCCGCTCGGGCCGTTCGTCGACCCGCTCGGCAAACCCCTGGTGAGCAAGGCCGACTACGGCAACGCCCAGCAGATCGACCCGGCGGTCTTCACCGACGACGACGGGCAGAGCTACCTCTACTGGGGCAACGGCACCCCGTACGTGGTCCCGCTGAACGCCGACATGATCTCGTACGACGTCGGCAGGCGGGTCCGGCTGACCGGGCTCACCGGCTTCCGCGAGGGCCTGTTCCTGCACAAGCGACAGGGCGTCTACTACCTGTCCTGGTCGATCGACGACACCGGCAGTGAGAACTACCGGGTCGGCTACGGCATCGGCAGCAGCCCGCTCGGGCCGTTCACCAGCAAGGGTGAGATCCTCACCAAGGACCCGGCCCAGGGCATCCTCGGCACCGGTCACCACTCGGTCGTCCAGGTGCCGGGCACCGACGACTGGTACGTGGCGTACCACAGGTTCGCCATCCCGGGCGGCGACGGCACCCACCGGGAGACCACCGTCGACCGGCTGTACTTCGCGGACGACGGCACCATCAAGCCGGTGGTGCCCACGCTGAGCGGTGTCGAGCCGTTGCGCTACCGGGGCGGGCAGCCCCGGCTGCGGATCACCGATCCCGGCGCGGACGGCTGGTACGGCGCCAACGCGGCGCTCACCCTGACCCACGGGGAGCTGATCCGGCTGGTCGAGTACCAGATCGACGGGGGAGGCTGGTTCCCGTACCGGGAGCCGGTGGCCCTGCCGGCGGGCCGGCACACGGTGGAGTACCGGGCGCAGGGGGTCAACCTGTTCTGGAGCGCGCCCTGGTCGACGTCGGTGCAGGTGGACCGGGTCGCGCCGACCGCCGAGGCGACGCTCGCCCACCGCGCCCTGGTGGTCACCGGCCGGGACGCCGGCTCCGGGGTCGCCCGGGTCGAGTACCGGCTCGACGGTGGGGAGTGGACCACCTGGACCGGGCCGGTGCCGCTGGACGACCAGGCACACGGGGTGCGCTACCGCGCGGTCGACGTCGCCGGCAACGTCGGCGAGGTGGCCGTCCTGAGGGTTCCCGCCGTGCGCTGACGACCGGCGACGCCCCGCCCGGCCGGACGTTCCCGGCCGGGCGGGGCGCATCGGCGCCGCTGCGGTACAGGGACGCCGGGCACCGGTGGTGACTGATAGTGTTCTGTGCGACGTTCGCCTGTACCCACCACCCCCGGGACATACCGGGCGGACGGCCCCGACATCTTCGGCCCCGACGGGCAGCACCGTCTCGTCGGGTGCGCCGGCACCCTGTCCCGAGGAGAGCTCGGATGGTCGCGCAGTTCCGGTGGATCCCCACCGACCACCCGTCCCCGCGGCACACCCGGGAGGAGATCCTCGCCGATCCCGGGTTCGGCCGGCACTTCACCGACCACATGGCGACGGCGGTGTGGTCACCGGACGCCGGCTGGCACGACCACCGGGTGGGCGCGCTGGAGCCGTTCACCATGCACCCCGGCGCGGCGGTCCTGCACTACGCGCAGGAGATCCTCGAGGGACTCAAGGCCTTCCGGCACGCCGACGGCAGCGTCTGGCTGTTCCGCCCGGAGCTCAACGCCCGCCGGTTCGCCGCCTCGGCCCGCCGGCTGGTCCTCCCCGAGCTGGACGAGGAGACCTTCGTCGAGAGCGTGGTCGCGCTGGTCCGCGCCGACGAGGCATGGGTGCCGCCGTACGGGGGTGAGCAGAGCCTGTACCTGCGCCCGTTCATGTTCGCCTCGGAGGCGTTCCTCGGGGTGCGACCGGCCCGGCACGTCACCTACTGCGTGCTGGCCAGCCCGGCCGGGTCGTACTTCCCGAACGGGGTCACCGGCGTCACGCTCTGGGTCAGCACCACCTATAGTCGGGCGTCGATCGGCGGCACCGGCGCGGCCAAGTGCGGCGGCAACTACGCGGCGAGTCTGGCCCCGCAGCGGGAAGCCCTGGACCATGGCTGCGAACAGGTGCTCTACCTGGGCGGCGAGGGCCGGCGCAGCATCGACGAGTCGGGCACCATGAACGTCTTCTTCGTGACCCGCGACCACCGGCTGCTCACCCCCGGGCTGGGCACCATCCTCGACGGGGTGACCCGGGACAGCGTGCTCACCCTGGCCACCGAGCACGGGTTGGAGCCGGAGCAGCGCGCGATCGACCTGGACGAGTTGCGGGCCGGCTTCGCCGACGGGTCGCTGACCGAGGCCTTCGCGGCCGGCACGGCCGCCGTGATCACCCCGATCGTCGGGCTGAAGAGCGACGAATTCGCCTTCACCATCGGGGACGGGACGCCGGGCCGGCACACCCGGCAGTTCCGGCAACGGTTGCTCGACATCCAGTCCGGTCGGGCCGCCGACCCGTACGGCTGGATGCGCCGGGTCCGGTAGCCCACCCGGTCGGGCCGGACGGTACGCGGCGGATCCCCTCGGGCGGCCGGGACCGCCGGCTCGTCGGGCCGGGGGCGAGTGGCGGACCCGGCCCGACGAGTAGCGGCTCACTCCAGGACGAAGGTGGCCTCGGCGTTGCCTGTGGCGTCGGTGACGGTCCGCAGATAGAGCAGGCCGCCGCTGTGCCGCAGGTACTGGCCGGGGTAGTTGACCGCCTCGAACGACACCCCTGCGGAGTTCGACAGGCCGGGTCGCTGCACGAAGCTGGCATCGGCGCGGTACGTCGACGAGGCGTCGTCCCGCTCGACCCATACCTCCCAGTTGCGGTGCCGCAGGTGGTAGCCGGGGAAGTTGGTGGACTCCAGGGAGACCGTGTTGCCACCCGCCAGGCCGGGCACGATCCGGAACTGGGAGTCGGCCAGGTTGGTCACGTTCGCCTCCAGCCGGGCCCGGTACTCCCAGTGCCTGACGAACCGGTCGGGCAGGTTGTCCGACCGCAGCCGGACCGGGGTGGCCCCGTCCGGCACCGGGATGCCGAAGTTCGGGGTGCCGTCGGCGTTCCAGTAGACCTTCTGGATCCGGGTCCGCCGGTTGGGGTCGCGCAGCGGGTCACCGCTGATGTCCCGGTAGCTGCGGTCGTGGTAGACGAGGATGTCACTGAGACCGTCCTCGGAGACGGTGAACGAGTTGTGCCCCGGCCCCCACTGGCCGGTGGCGGAGTTGCTGGTGAAGACCGGCTGCGGCGACTTCACCCAGGACGACGGGTTGAGCAGGTCACTGCCGGCCGACGCGGTGAGCAGACCGAGGCAGTAGTTGGCGTCGGTGGCGCTTGCCGAGTAGGTGAGGAAGATCCGGCCGTTGCGTTGCAGCACCGTCGGCCCCTCGTTGACCTTCACCCCGCCGCGCATCTCCCACTCCAGGGTGGGCACGGCGATCCGGGTCGGTGCGCCGCCGAGCGTCCACGGGTTCGCCATCCGGGCGATGTAGAGGTTGGAGTTGGTGGCGATGCCCGGTTCGGCCTGCGCCCAGATCAGGTACCGCACGCCGTTGGTGACGAAGGTCGACGCGTCCAGGGCGAAGGTCTCCCAGGGGGTACGGATCTGCCCCTTCTCCGCCCAGCTCGCGGTCAGCGGGTTCGCCCCGGTGCCCTCCAGGACGTACATCCGGATCGCCCAGACGTTGTCGGTCGCGCCGGCGGCGAAGTAGACGTACCACCTGCCGTCGATGAAGTGGATCTCGGGCGCCCAGATGTGCGCGCCCATGATCCCGCTGGTGTGCCGCCGCCAGATGACGGTCTCCGGGGCGGTGGACAGGCCCTGCAGGGTGGTGGCCCGGCGCAGCACGATCCGGTCGTACTCGGGGACCGTGGCGGTGAGGTAGTAGTAGCCGTCGGTGTGCCGGAAGATGTGCGGGTCGGCGCGCTGTGCGGCCAGCGGGTTGGTGACCCGGACGGCGGGGGTCGCCCCGGCCGGTGCCGCGGCGACCAGCACGGTGGCCAGCATCGCCAGGACGACAAGCACCGCCGTCCGGGTGCGGCCGGGCCGGTGCCGGGCCGGGGACGACGGCGGGACGTCGACCGCCGGCCCGGGACGGCGTGCTTCGGTGGGGGCCGGCCCGGGACGGCGGGCGGCGTCGGTAGCCGCCCCGGGGTGGGCAGTGGTGGGGGAGGGGGACGGGTACGGCGGGACAGCCGACCATCGGGGGTGGGTGGCGGGCACGGCAGCGGCTCCTGTCGGGGTGGGGGATGCGACCGCCGGCCGACCACCTGACGGTGATCGGCCGGCGGGTCGGGACGGGGCTGTTACGACTTGGCCAGGTCGAACTTCCGGACGGTCACCGCGCCACCGAGCGAACTGGTGGCGTAGTTGAACATGGCGAACCGGTAGCCCATGAAGAACTGCCAGGCGTTGTTGAGGGTGAAGGCGGGGCCGAGCGAGGTGAAGTTCACCCCGTCGGTGCTGTACGAGAAGCGGGCCTGCCGACCGGAGCCGGGGCTGATGTCCGCGTTGATCCGCAGCCAGATCTTCCCGCCGGAGATGCCGGCCCCGGCGACCTCGGTGCCGGTGTTCGTGGTGTTCCAGTTGCTGTCCATGGTCAGGTTGTTGACCACGGCGACCCGGGTCGCGCCGTTGTCGCGGCGGACCCCGATCCAGGCCGACTGGTCGCGCAGCATCGCCAGGCCGGAGCGGTCACCGTCGCGCATCGTGGAGTAGTCGAGCTCGATGGTGGCGGTGGACCGGGGGCCCTGGATCCGGTGGGTCAGGGTGTTGCGCGCGGAGTAGAGGTCGTTGGTCACGGTCGCGGTCTGTAGCCGTAGACCGTCGTTGACCGACCACTTCGTGTTGTCCGGGTTGTGGTTCCACTCGTACTGCGGGCCGAGGGTGGTGCCGGCGAAGGTGTCGGTGCCGATCATCGGTTTCACCTGACGCGGTGGCCGCGGCACGTTCGGGTACGGGTACGAGCCGCCCCAGGTGTTGTTGACCAGCTGGAGGACGGGCCAGCCGCTGGAGTTCCAGGTGACCGGGGCGAGCACCGGCACCCGGCCGCCGGGGTAGGCGTCCTGGAAGCCCATGTAGTACCAGTCACCGTTCTGCGTCTGCACCAGACCGCCCTGGTGCGGCACCCCACCGCCGGAGATGGGTCCGGGCAGGTTCAGCAGCACCTGTTGCATGGTGTACGGCCCGAACGGGCTGGACGCCTTCAGGATGTACTGCCCGTTGGCGGGCCGGGTGAGGAAGATGTAGTAGCTGCCGTTGCGCTTGTAGAACCGGGCCCCCTCCAGGGTGCCCACGTTCGACGGGGTGGTGAACACCTGCTGCGACCGGACCTGGGTCTTCCCGTCGGCGGAGAGCTGGGCGACGCTGATGTTCGAGTTGCCGTACGCGACGTACATGGTGTCGTTGTCGTCGACCAGCAGGCCCGCGTCGTAGTAGCAGCTGTTGATGGTGGTGTGCCGGGTCCACGGCCCCTCGGCCGACGGCGCGGTGTAGATGTAGGTCTTGTCGAAGTCGATGCAGCCGCCCCAGTAGAACGTCTTGTTGCTCTTGCGGTAGCCCAGGAACGACGCCCAGATGCCCCGGACGTAACCGCGTCCGGCGGTCATGTCGTACTTCTGGCCGAAGTCCAGCTTGGGCACCGAGTGGCCGGCGAACTCCCAGTTGACCAGGTCGTAGGAGCGCAGCACCGGCGCGCCGGGGGAGTAGTGCATGGTCGACGCCGAGTAGTAGTAGGCGTCGTCCACCCGCAGGATGTCGATGTCCGCGAAGTCCTGCCAGATCACCGGGTTGGTGAAGGTGGACGACGGCGGCCACTGGCCCGGCGGGGTCGTCGGCGGCGGCGTGGTGGGCGGTGGCGTGGTCGGCGGGGGCGTGGTCGGCGGGGCGGTGGTCGGCGGGGCCGTGGTGGGCGGCGGGGTCGACGTGCCGCCGGTGCAGACCGTGCCGTTGAGGGTGAAGCTCGTCGGCTTGGGGTTGCTGCCGTTCCACGAGCCGTTGAAGCCGAACGACACGTTGGCACCGGTGGCGATGGTGCCGTTGTAGCTGACGTTGCGCGCGGTCACCTGGGCGCCGGACTGGGTGACTGTGGCGTTCCACGCCTGGGTGACCTGCTGCCCGGCCCCGTACGACCAGGTCAGGGTCCAGCTGCTGATCGGGTCGCCGAGGTTGGTGATGGCGACGTTCGCGCCGAAGCCGCCGCCCCACTCGGACGAGACGGTGTAGTCGACGGAACAGCCGGCCGCCGCCGCCTCGGCGGGCAGCGCGACAGCCGTTCCGGCGGCGATCAGGCCGGTGGCGAGCAACATCCGCGCCGGCAACTTTCTGGACAGTGGCATGCGGTACTCCTACTGGGGGTGGTGGGAGCCGGTGGTCGAGGAGACGTCCGGCACCGGTGTGCGCACGCACACCGGTGCCGGACGGCCGGTCAGGCGACCGTGCAGGCGGTGCCGTTGAGCGTGAACGCGGACGGTCGGCCGGCGTTGCCGGTGTGCTCGGCCTGGAAGCCGACGTCGACCGAGGTGTTCGGCGCGATCGTGCCGTTGTAGGAGACGTTGCGGGCGGTCACCGCCCCGCTCGTCGGCGCGTAGGTGGCGTTCCAGCCGCTGGTGATGGTCTGCCCACCGGGCAGGGTGAACGCCAGCGCCCACCCGTTGACCGTCGTGCTGCTGGTGTTGGTGACGCTGATCGAGGCGGTGAGACCGGAGTTCCAGGCGTTCACCGTGTACGCGACCCGGCAACCCGCCGAGGCCGGCGGCGTGGTGGGCGGTGCGGTGGTGGGCGGTGCCGTGGTCGGCGGTGCGGTGGTCGGCGGTGCGGTGGTGGGCGGTGCGGTCGTCGGCGGGGTGGTCGGGGTGTTGCCACCGAGGCTCCCGGGCACCGCGCGCAGGGCGTTGTACCAGGTGGTGGCCATCTTGCGGTAGCCGGTGGCGTTGGGGTGGATGCCGTCGGCGAGGTCGGCCGTGCCCACCGCGCTGAACATGTCCACCAGGTGCACCCGCTTGCCGGCGCTGACCTTGCTCTGCACGATCCCGGGGATCGCCGCGTTGAACGTGCGGACCGCCGACTCGGTGCCGTTGCGCGGGATGATGGTGGCGACGAAGACGTCCGCGTTCGGCGCGGTGCTGGTGATCTTGTCGATCAGGGTGGAGAGCCGGGCCGGTGCGCCGGAGGCGTTGTACATGTCGTTGGTGCCGATGTGCAGCAGGACCGTGCGGGGGGTCGTCGCCCGCAGCCAGTTCACCACGTTGGCGTCGATCTGGGCGATGGTCCACCCTGAGTGGCCCTCGTGGTCGTGGTCGCCCAGGTTGGACGGGCCGTTGAACATCGAGCCGACGAAGTCGACCCGGTAGCCGTCGGCGACCAGCCGCTGCCACAGTTCGATCCGGTAGCCGCCGGGGACGTTGAAGCCGTCGGTGATCGAGTCGCCGAGGGGCATCACCCGTACCCCGCCGTTGGACTCGGCGCTCGCGGGTGCGGTCACCACCGAACCGGTGGCGACCACGGCCACCAGGGCGGCGGTGGCCAGGCCCAGCAGGCGCAGGCCCCGGCGCATGGTGGGCAGCCGTCGGCCGGCGGGGGCGGTGTCGACGAGGTGGGGGTGGTCGGACCGGGGTGGCCCGGCGTTCGGGCAGCTCGTGCCGCTCATGGAAACTCCCTGGGGTGGCGGTGCGGACCGGTGCGGCGCGGCGACCGTCCCGGGAGGTCGCCGTCTCGTCCGGCGGGTGGACGAGGGGGTGCGTCGGCACGCCACCCGGACGTCGGCTCGCGGGCGACCGACCACCGCTTACCGGCGGATTTCCCTGAGGTGATGGGCGGACGGTGCGCCACGCGCAACGACCAGGAACCCGGACTCGTCACTGGTCGTGGACGCCGTGTGGTGCCGGTGGTCACCGACCGCGACGTGGACGAACCGGTGATCCACAGCCGGAGCGTGCCCTGCGCTCCCGCCGGGATGCACCATATCGTGTTATCGCTAACATCAGCAACATCGGTGAGCGACGATGCCCGGGTGACCTGCCGGACGGACGACCCACCCCTCGGGCGCGTGGTCGGTGGCCGGTCGGAGCAGCGCCTCGAGCCAACGCAGTTGCCGCTCGACCTGCCACGCCTCGCCGCCCTCGTGGCCGTTGAACGGGTAGGTGTGGAGGTGCCGGGAGGGCGCCTCGGCGTGGCCGTTCGCCGCGCCGTACTGGTTGTAGGCCGCGAAGCCGGTGCGCGGCGGGCAGACGTCGTCCCGCAGCCCGATGCCGAAGTGCGCCGGGGCGGTGGCCCGCCGGGCGAAGGTCACCCCGTCGACGTAGGACAGCGTGTGCCGGACGGCCTCCTCCGCCTGCCGGTGCACCGCCAGATAGCGGGCGATCTCGCCGTAGGGGGAGGCGTCGGTGAGTTCGATCCCGCGCTGGACGTCGCAGAGGAACGGCGCGGTGGTCAGCACCGCCGCGAGGTCGTCGCGCAGGCCGGCGACAGCCAGGGCGAGACCGCCGCCCTGGCTGTTGCCGGCCGCCACGACCCGGGCGGGGTCCACCCCGGGCAGCGCGCGGACGGCCTCGACCGCCCGCACCGCGTCGGTGATCAACCGGCGGTAGTGGTAGTCGTGCGGGTCGAGGATGCCCCAGGTGGCGGGCCACGGGCCGCCGGGCGCCCCGTGCGGGTCCGGGGTGTCGCCCGCGCCGTACAGGCCGGACTGGCCCCGGTTGTCCATCAGCAGGTGCGCGTACCCGGCCACCGGCCAGGTCAGCCGCTCGTGCGGCAGCCCCCGGCCGCGCCCGTAGCCGGCGTACTCGACCACTGTGGGCAGCGGGGCGTCGACCCCGGCCGGGCGGGTGTACCAGGCCCGCACCGGGTCACCGGCGAACCCGGCGAAGGTGACGTCCCAGGTGTCGACCAGGCGCAGCTCGGTCCGGTGCGGGCGGACGTCGACGAGCACCGGCCGGGTGCGCGCCTCGTCGAGGGTGGTACGCCAGAACGCGTCGAAGTCGACGGGTTCGACGACCGTCGGGGCGTACCGTCGCAGTTCGTCGTGGGGGGTCATGGTTTCCTCGTCGGGTCAGTGGCGGGTGGTGGCGGGTGGTGCGGTGCTCTCCCGGACGACCAGCTCGGTCACCAGGTCGATCCGGCTGGTCGCCACCACCCCGCCCCGGGCCAGTTCCAGCAGCATCTGGGTGGCGGTGCCGGCCATGTCCCGCAGCGGCTGGTGCACGGTGGTCAGCGGCGGGTCGGTCCAGCCGGCGACCGGCAGGTCGTCGTACCCGATCACCGAGAGGTCGGCGGGCACCCGCAGGCCGAGCTGACGGGCGGCCCGGAGCACGCCGATGGCCTGCAGGTCCGAGCCGGCGAAGATCGCGGTGGGTCGGTCGGGTGCGGCCAGCAGCTCCAGCCCGTGGGCGTGCCCGCCGTCGACGTAGAAGCTGCCGTAGCGCATGAGGGCGGTGTCCACGGTCAGCCCGACCTCGTCGTGGGCGGAGCGGAAGCCGGCGGCGCGGGCCTGGCTGCACAGCACGTCCCGGGGGCCGGAGATGACGGCGATCCGCCGGTGCCCCAGCTCCATCAGGTGCCGGGTGGCCAGCAGGCCGCCGTTCCAGTTGTTGGAGCCGACGGTCGGCACCGGGGCCGAGGTCGCGCTGTCGGTGTCGACGACCACGAAGGGGATGCGGTGCTCGGCCAGCAGGAGCTGCTGCGGTGGGGTCGGGTGGCAGAGCACGAAGAGCAGGCCCAGCGGGCGACGGGCGACCAGGGCGTCCAGCCGGCGCGGCGCGGGTCGGTGCGCCCCGTCGAGCTGGGAGATGGCGATCCCGAGCCCGGCGGCCGAGGCCACCGCCTCCACCCCGCTCACGATCTCCATCGCCCAGCCGGAGTTGAACTCGTGGAAGACCAGGTCGATCTGGTCGATACCGAGCGACTGCCGGCGGATCCGGCGGCGGTACCGGTGCCGTTCGAGGCTCTCCTCGACCCGGGCCCGGGTCTCGGCGGCGACGTCCGCGCGCCCGTTGAGGACCTTCGAGACGGTCGCCACGGAGACGCCGACCTCCTCGGCGATGGTGGCGATGGTGGCCGGGGCCTGCGGGGTGAGCGGACGGGACGCGGTCATCGAAGCCTTACCAGGCGCTTCCGAAAGTTTCGGAGGACTCTAGCACGCCCACGCCGAAACTTGGGACCGGCGTCGATGAAAGATTTTGATGAAGGTGAATGCCCGTTCCGGGAAGAGCGCTCGTATATATCCGATCTGAGGCCCTTGACATGCGCCATCGACGCCTCCTAAGTTGCCCGAAAAAGGCAACGAGCTGTTTACGAAATTTTCGGACCCCCTCCGATTCCCCGCTTCGGTCGGTGCGACGCGGGACGGGGGAGCGGTCGAAGGTGAGGGGTGTGGCATGAGAAGTCAGGTGCCCGTCGACGACGGTCCGGCACCGCGCGACACCCTGCCCTGGCGAGATCCCCGGCGCTCACCCGCGGAACGGGCCGACGCCCTGGTCCCGCTGATGTCGCTGGAGGAGAAGATCGCCCAGCTCGTCGGGGTCTGGGTCGGCGCGGAAGCCTCCGGCGAGGGGGTCGCCCCGCACCAGGCCGACATGATCGACCACGGTCCGCCGTGGGGCACCCTGATCCGGCACGGGCTCGGCCAGCTGACCCGCCCGTTCGGCACCGCGCCGGTCGACCCCGTCGTCGGGGCGCGCTCGCTGGCCGCCTCCCAGGCGCAGATCGCCGCGGCGAGCCGGTTCGGCATCCCGGCCCAGGTGCACGAGGAGTGCCTCACCGGCTTCGCCGCCTGGCGGGCGACTGTCTATCCGACCCCGCTGGGCTGGGGCGCGTCCTTCGACCCCGCCCTGGTCGAGGAGATGGCCGGCCGGATCGGCCGGTCGATGCGGGCCGCCGGCGTCCACCAGGGACTGGCCCCGGTGCTCGACGTCACCCGGGACTACCGCTGGGGGCGTACCGAGGAGACCATCGGCGAGGACCCGTACCTGGTCGGCACGACCGGCGCGGCGTACGTACGGGGCCTGGAACGGGCCGGCATCGTCGCCACCCTCAAGCACTTCGCCGGCTACTCCGCCTCCCGGGGCGGTCGGAACCTCGCCCCGGTGTCGATGGGCCGCCGGGAGTTGGCCGACGTCATCCTCCCGCCGTTCGAGATGGCGCTGCGCCTCGGCGGGGCCCGCTCGGTGATGAACTCGTACGCCGAGATCGACGGCGTGCCCGCCGCCGCCGACGAGGAGCTGCTGACCGGGCTGCTGCGTGACGAGTGGGGCTTCACCGGCACCGTCGTCGCCGACTACTTCGCGGTGCGCTTCCTGCAGACCCTGCACGGCGTGGCCGCCGACGCCGCCGACGCCGCCCGGCTCGCCCTGCGGGCCGGAATCGACGTGGAGTTGCCCACCGTGGACGCCTTCGGCGAACCCCTGGTGGCGGCGGTCCGGGCCGGCGAGATCGACGAGACGCTGATCGACCGCGCCCTGCGCCGGGTGCTGGTCCAGAAGATCGAACTGGGGCTGCTCGACGAGGGCTGGCAGGAGTTGCCCGAGGACGTGGCGGAGCTGCGGCTCGACGACGAGACCAGCCGGGACGTCGCCGTCCGGCTGGCCCGCGAGTCGGTGGTGCTGCTGCGCAACGACGGCGTGCTGCCGCTCGCCACCGACCTGCGGGTCGCCCTGGTCGGACCGGTCGCCGACGACCCGATGGCCCTGCTCGGCTGCTACTCCTTCCCCAACCACGTCGGCGTCCGGCACCCCGACCACGGGCTCGGCCTCGAACTGCCCTCGCTGCGCGACGAACTCGCCAGGCGGGTTCCGCAGCTCCTGCACGAGCCGGGCTGCGCCATCACCGGCGGGGACACCTCGGGCATCGGGGCGGCGGTCACCGCCGCCGCCGGGGCCGACGTCTGCGTGCTCGCCGTCGGCGACCGGGCCGGCATGTTCGGCCGGGGCACCTCCGGCGAGGGTTGCGACGCGCCCGACCTGCGGCTGCCCGGCGTCCAGGCGGAGCTGGTCCGGGCCGTGCTCGACACCGGCACCCCGGTGGTCCTGGTGCTGATGACCGGCCGGCCCTACGCGCTCGGTCCGGAGTACGACCGCGCCGCCGCCGTCGTCCAGGCGTTCTTCCTCGGCCAACGTGGCGGGCAGGCGCTCGCCGAGGTGCTCACCGGCGCGGTGAACCCGTCCGGGCGGCTGCCGGTCAGCGTCCCCCGCGACGCCGGTGGCCTGCCGGGCACCTACCTGACGCCGCCGCTGGGTCGACGCTCCGAGGTGTCCTCGATCGACCCCACCCCGGCGTACCCGTTCGGCCACGGGCTGAGCTACACCACCTTCGATTGGACCGATCCGGTGGCGGTGGCCGGCACCGATCCCGACGGGCCGCCGGCCTGGCCGGTCGACGGCGAGACGACGGTACGGATCACCGTGCGCAACACCGGGCAGCGGGCCGGCACCGAGGTGGTCCAGCTCTATCTGCACGACCCGGTCGCGCAGACCACCCGACCCGTGGTCCGGCTGGTCGGCTACGCCCGGGTGCCGCTGGACCCCGGCGCGGCGGCACACGTCAGCTTCACCGTACCGGCCGACCTCGCCTCGTTCACCGGGCGCGACGGCCGGCGTGTCGTCGAACCCGGTGACGTCGAGCTGCGGTTCGGCCGGTCCAGCGGCGAGGTCGTGGCGACCGTGCCGTTGCGGCTGACCGGCGTCGAACGGCAGGTCGGTGTCCGACGGCAACTGCTCACGTCGGTACGGGTCGAGCCCGCCGCGACCGACCCGCACGCCGGACAGGAGGCCCGGGGATGACCGCCGAGACGCTGCGGCCACCGCCGCCGGCCCCGGCACCCGCCACCCCGGGCCCCCGACGGCGTCGCCGCCAACCCTGGCGACGGGCGCTGCGCCGGGACTGGCAGCTGTATTCGCTGGCCGTCCTGCCGCTGCTGTTCTTCCTGGTCTTCCGGTATCTGCCGATGATCGGCAACGTGATCGCGTTCCGCCGGTTCAGCCCCGGCGGCAGCGTCTTCGGCGAGTACTGGGTGGGCCTGCGGTACTTCCGGTTGTTCCTCGCCGACCCGACCTTCTGGCAGGTGTTCACCAACACCCTGGTGCTGGGCACGCTGACCCTGCTGTTCTGCTTCCCGCTGCCGATCGTGCTGGCGCTGCTGCTCAACGAGGTCCGGGCCCGCCGGCTCAAGCGGTTCGTCCAGTCGGTGTCCTACCTGCCGCACTTCCTGTCCATCGTGATCGTGGCGGCGATGGTGATGCAGCTGCTGTCGATGGACGGCTCGGTCAACCAGGTGGTCCGGGGGATCGGCGGGGAGGCCGTGCCGTTCCTGCAGCAGCCGGGCTGGTTCCGGGCCATCTACGTCTCCTCGGAGGTCTGGCAGACAGTCGGCTGGGGAACGATCCTCTACCTGGCGGCGCTCACCACCATCGACGAGAACCTGTACGAGGCGGCCCGGATCGACGGGGCGAACCGCTGGCGGCAGACCTGGCACGTCACGCTGCCCGGGATCCGGCCGACGATGGTGACCCTGCTGATCCTCAACATCGGCACCTTCATGGCGGTCGGGTTCGAGAAGATCCTGCTGCTGTACAACCCGTTGACGTACCCGACCGCCGACGTGATCTCCACGTACCTGTTCCGGTTGGGCTTCGAGTCCAGCAACTTCAGCTACGCCGCC
This sequence comes from Micromonospora sp. DSM 43699, assembly GCF_055517075.1. Classification (NCBI taxonomy): domain Bacteria; kingdom Bacillati; phylum Actinomycetota; class Actinomycetes; order Micromonosporales; family Micromonosporaceae; genus Micromonospora; species Micromonospora sp. DSM 43699. The sequence continues at coordinate 34,734 of NZ_JBTMMT010000051.1, read as the reverse complement.
GCCATCGGCCTGTTCGAGGCGGTGATCGGGCTGATCCTGGTCCTCGGGGCGAACACCATCTCCCGGCGCACGGTGGGGACGAGCCTGTGGTGACCGTGGCCCCCGGCACGGCCGGCCCGAAGACGGCTGACGCCCCGCGGGCCCGCCGCCGGCGCGGGATCCGCCCGACCCGGGGCTACCGGGTGTTCCAGGCGGTCAACGCCGTCGTGCTGACCCTCGTGGTGATCGTGACGCTCTACCCGTTCGTCAACATCGTGGCCCGGTCGCTCAGCGACGAGGCACCGATCATCGCGGGGAAGGTCAACCTCGTCCCGCAGGGCTTCAACCTCACCGCCTACCGGCTGGTGATGTCCGACCCGATGTTCTGGACGAACTACCGCAACACCGTGGTCTACACCGTCGTGGCCACCGCCATCTCGATCGTGCTGACCACCTGCTACGCGTACGTGTTGTCGAAGCACCAGCTCAAGGGGCGCGGGGTGCTCGTCGGGATCGCCGTGTTCACCATGTTCTTCTCCGGCGGGCTGATCCCCAACTACGTGCTGATCACCAGCCTGGGGCTGAAGAACAGCATCTGGGCGGTGGTGCTGCCCAACGCGGTGAACGTGTTCAACCTGCTGGTGATGAAGGCGTTCTTCGAGAGCCTGCCTGTCGAGTTGGAGGAGGCCGCCGCCGTCGACGGGCTGAGCACGTACGGCACCCTGCTGCGGATCGTGCTGCCGCTGTCCAAGGCGATCATCGCCACCATGGTGCTGTTCTACGCGGTGTCCTTCTGGAACTCCTGGTTCACCGCGTTCCTCTACCTCGACCAACAGGACCTGCTCCCGGTCACGGTCTACCTGCGCAACCTCATCGCCGGGGCGACCGGAGCGCAGTCCGCCGGAGGCGTCGCCCAGTCCGACGCGGTCCAGGCCGCCGCCACCATCCAGGCCGTGACCATCGTGCTCACCACCCTGCCGATCCTCGCGGTCTACCCCTTCATCCAACGGTTCTTCGTGTCCGGCGTGATGCTCGGCGCGGTCAAGGGGTAGCCCGGCCGACGGCTCCACCCCGCCCCACCCCCCACCACCTGATCGAAAGGACGAGCCATGTTCCACAGGACGTGGCGCCGCGTGGCGATAGCCGCTGCCGGGCTGCTCACCCTCACCCTCGTCGGGGCCTGCTCCGAGGACGCTCCGGAGGCCAAGGACCTGTCCGGAAACCGGGCCGGCGCGATGGCCGACTACGGACTCGACACGCAGTTCAAGGCGACCGAGCCGCTCTCCTTCTCCATCCTCTACAACAACCACCCGAACTATCCGCTCAAGGACGACTGGCTGTTCTGGTCGGAGCTGACCAAGCGGACCAACGTCAAGCTCGAACCGGTGGCCGTGCCGCTGAGCGACTACGAGCAGAAGCGCAGCCTGCTGATCGGCGCCGGCGACGCCCCGCTGATCATGCCGAAGACCTACCACCCGCAGGAGAACGCCTTCGTCTCCTCCGGCGCGATCCTCCCGGTGAGCGACTACCTGGACCTGATGCCCCACCTCAAGGACAAGATCGCCAAGTGGAACCTCCAGCCGGAGTTCGACACGCTGCGGCAGTCCGACGGCAAGTTCTACCTCCTCCCCGGCCTGCACGAGAAGCCCTGGGCGGAGTACTCGATCGCGGTGCGCACCGACATCCTCCAGCAGCTCAACCTCCAGATCCCCAAAACCTGGGACGAGCTGTACACCGTGCTCAAGGCGATGAAGGCACGCTACCCCGACTCCTACCCGTACTCGGACCGGTGGAGCAAGCCGAACCCCGGCGGGGAACTGTTGAGCATCGTCGGCGCCGCGCACGGTATCCGGACCGGCTGGAGCTGGAACCCCGCCACCTGGGATCCGGCGGCGAAGACGTTCGTCTACACCGGTGCCACCGAGCAGTACAAGCAGGTGATCGTGTACCTCAACAAGCTGGTGGCCGAGAAGCTGCTCGACCCGGAGAGCTTCACCCAGACCGATGAGCAGGCCCGGCAGAAGCTCGCCAACGGCAAGTCCTTCGTCATCGGCAGCAACGCCCAGAGCCTGGTCAACGAGTACCGGCCCGACCTGGCCAAGACCCAGCCGAACGCCAAGCTGACGAAGATCCCGATGCTGGTCGGCCCGGCCGGCGAGATCAACCCGGCCAGCCGGCTGGAGAACGGCATCATGATCTCCAAGAAGGCCCGGGACAGCAAGAACTTCGTGGCGATGATGCAGTTCATCGACTGGCTGTACTACTCCGAGGCCGGCGAGGAGTTCGCCAAGTGGGGCGTCGAGGGCACCACCTTCACCAAGGACCCCGCCGGCAAGTACACCCTGGCCCCCGACGTCGACATGATCGGGCTCAACCCCAAGGGCAGCAAGCACCTGCAGAAGGACTTCGGCTTCGGCAACGGGGTGTTCTCCTACGGCGGCAAGCTCGACCTGGTGCAGTCGTTCTTCTCCCCGGAGGAACTGGAGTTCCAGAAGGTGATGAACGCCCGGCCGCCGTTGCCGGTGGACCCGCCGGCCCCGCTCACCGACGAGGAGCGGGAGCAGGTGTCGCTGTGGGAGACCCCGTTGAAGGACCACGTCACCCAGAACACGCTGAAGTTCATCCTCGGCCAGCGGCCGCTCACCGAGTGGGACGCCTACCTCGGTGAGCTGAAGGCCAAGAACTCGGACCAGTACATCGGCCTGGTCAACAAGGCGCACGAGCGGTTCCAGAAGGACAACGGCTGACCGACCCGGTCCGGCCGGGCCCCGCCACAGGCCCGGCCGGACCGGTCACCGGCACCGGCACGGCGACCACCGGAGGACGACGACGATGCGGATCACCGTTCCCGCCCAGCCCGTGGGCCGGCTCACCGGTGCCTGGCGGCACTGCGTCGGCACCGGGCGCTTCGAACTGGCCCTGCGCCGCGACTACCAGGAGTCGCTGGCCCTGCTCCAGCGCGACATCGGCTTCCGGCACATCCGCGGCCACGGCCTGCTCAGCGACGGCGTGGGCGTGCACCGCCCCTACCAGCACCGGGGCGAACGTCGGGTGCACCATTCCTTCACGTACGTCGACCAGGTCGTCGACGCCTACCTCGAGCTGGGCATCCGCCCCTTCGTGGAGCTGGGGTTCATGCCCACCGCGCTGGCCTCCGGCGACCAGACGGTGTTCTGGTGGCAGGGCAACGTCACCCCGCCCCGCTGCTGGTCGGAGTGGGCCGACCTGGTCCGCGCCACCGTGGCCCACCTGGTCGACCGGTACGGCCTCGACGAGGTACGGGGCTGGCCGATCGAGGTGTGGAACGAGCCGAACCTGCCCGACTTCTGGCAGGGCGCGGACCGGGACGCCTACCACCGGCTCTACGAGGTCACCGCGCATGCCGTCAAGGAGGTCGACGCCGGGTTGCAGGTCGGCGGTCCGGCGATCTCGCCCGGCGCGGACGACTGGCTGGAGCCCTTCGCCGACTTCGTCACCGCGCACGACGTGCCTGTCGACTTCGTCAGCCGGCACGCCTACACCTCCGGCCCCGCCCAGCACGTGCCCTTCGGCACCCACCAGACCCTGGCCCCGGCGTCGTCGCTGCTGGAGCAGTTCGCCGCGCCCCGCCGGCACCTGTCCGGCACCGCGCTGGCGGAGCTGCCGGTGCACATCACCGAGTTCAACTCCTCCTACCGGCCGGACAACCCGATCCACGACACGGCGTTCCACGCCGCGTACCTCGCCCCGGTGCTGGCGGCGGGCGGCGACCTGGTCGACTCCTTCGCGTACTGGACGTTCAGCGACATGTTCGAGGAGACGGGGGTGCCGACCGCGCTGTTCCACGGCGGGTTCGGCCTGCTCACCCACCGCCAGCTCAAGAAGCCCACCTACCACCTGTACGCCTTCATGGCCCGGCTCGGCGACGAGGTGCTGGCGCGCGGGGCGGACCACCTGGTCACCCGGCATCCCGACGGTCGGGTCGCCGTCCTGGCCTGGGCCCCGGTGGACGTGACAGGCCACGAGCCGGTGCCCGACCGGCACCCCCTGACCCTGTCGGTGCCGGTGGGTCCACCTGGTACCACGTCGGCCTTCCAGCTCCGCTCGTCGGTCGACGAGGAGGCCGGCAACGCCTGGACGGCCTGGTGCGAGATGGGCCGGCCCCGATCCCCCCGACCCGGTCAGCTCGACACCCTGCGGGAGGCCGCCGAACCGGCCCGCTCCCACCGGGCCCTGCCGGTCACCGCCGGCCGGGTCGACCTCGACCTCACCCTGGCCCGGCACGAGGTCACCCTGGTCGAGCTGGCCCCGGTGCGCGACGAGACCCCGCCGTGGTGGGACGACGCCCGACTGCTCGGCGGCACCGGGCAGCGGACCGCGCCGGCCGACCGGGACGACCGGCCGTGAGCGCGCAGACCTGGCGGGAGTTCGGCGACGGCCCGCTGTCCCGGGCCGCCGCGTCGGTGTACACGGTGCTCGTCGTCGGGCTGCTGCTGACGCTCGCCGCCCTGCCCGGCCTGGTGCCGCTGCTCCTGCTCGGTCGCGACGCCAGCAACCTGCCGCTTGTCGCGCTCTGCCTGCTGCCCGTCGGCCCGGCGGTCTCCGCTGCCCTGTACGCCCTGCACCACCAGCGCCCCGACCTGACCGACCTGCGGCCCGCCGCGCGGTTCCGGCAGGGCTACCGGGCCAACCTGCCGCAGGTGCTGCGGATCTGGGTGCCACTGCTGCTGTGGCTGACCGTCATCGGGGTGAACCTCACCCACCTGCCCGCCGCTGCCGTCCCGACCGGTTGGGCGGTGCCGCTGGTCGGCGTGGCCGTCGGGGCCACGTTGGTCGCCGGCAACGCCCTGGTGATCGCCTCGCTGTTCACCTTCCGGACCCGGGACGTGCTGCGGCTGGCGCTGTACTTCCTGGTTCGGACCCCCGCCGTAACCCTCGGCACCCTGCTGCTGCTGGCCGCCGCGGGGGCGCTCACCGTGCTCTTCTCCGAGGCATCGCTGGTCCTGCTGGCCGGGCTGTTCGCCCTGGCCTACCTGCGGATCGGCACTCCGATGATCGACATCGTGCGGAAGGACTTCACCGGATGAGCGGGAGCGTCACGGCCCGGGATGCCGCTGCGGGCGGCCCGACGAGAGACGGAGCGGCCGGTACCGCACCGGTACCGCACGCCGCCTGGCTGCCACCTGAGGCGTTCCGGGCCCTGGGGGCACGCCGGGTGCTTGTGCACGGCGCCGGTCCGCTCGTGGACACGGTCTTCGACGAGGTCGTGCGGGCCTGTGCCGGGCACGGCGGGTGGGCCGGCCGGACCGGCGTCGGCGCGGGCTCCGGCTCGTCGGCGGACGGTCCGTCGGCGGGCGGTCCGTCGGCGGGCGGCTCGTCGGCGGGCTGCCCCGTCGACCTGGTGCTCGCCGTGCGTGGCGCGGATCCGCTGCCGTCGGCGGTGCCGGCCGGGGCGACGGCGACACCTGTCGGCGACGCCGGGCCGCTCGGCGACGAGGGCTTCCTGTGCAGCCGGGTCGACGGGGTCACGGTGGTGCTGGCCGACGCGCCGGCCGGGCTGCTCTACGGACTGTTCCACCTGGTCCGGGCCGGGGAGGCCGCGTTCACCGGGGACCGCCCGACGCGGGCGCACCGACCCACCCTGCGCCGCCGGATGCTCGACCACTGGGACAACGTCGCCGTACATCCGGGATCGGGGCAGGTGGAACGGGGCTACGCGGGCGGCTCGATCTTCTGGCGTGACGGCGGCCCCCGCGGCGACCGGGACCGGCTGCGGGCGTACGGGCGGCTGCTGGCCTCGACGGGGGTCAACGCGATCTCGGTGAACAACGTCAACGTGGGCGTCACCGAGGCGCGGCTGCTGACCGACCGGCTCGACGACGTGGCCGAGATCGCCGACCTGCTGCGCCCGTACGGCGTCCGGGTGCACCTGTCGGTGACCTTCGCCGCCCCCGTCGTCCTCGGTGGCCTGCCCACCGCCGACCCCCTTGACGACGAGGTGCGGCAGTGGTGGCACGACACCACCCGACGGGTCTTCGCGCGCATCCCCGACTTCGGCGGGTACGTGGTGAAGGCCGACTCGGAGGGGCAACCCGGCCCGTTCACCTACGGGCGGGACCACGCCGACGGCGCGAACCTGCTCGCCGCCGCGCTCGCCCCGCACGGGGGAGTGGTGCACTGGCGGGCGTTCGTCTACGACCACCGGCAGGACTGGCGGGACCGCCGCACCGACCGGGCCCGCGCCGCGTACGACCACTTCGCTCCGCTGGACGGCCGGTTCGCCGACAACGTGGTCCTCCAGGTGAAGTTCGGCCCGGTCGACTTCCAGCCCCGGGAGCCGGTGTCGCCGGTGATCGCGGCGATGCCGGCCACCCGGTTGGCGGTGGAGTTGCAGGTGACCCAGGAGTACACCGGCCAGCAGTGGCACGCCTGCTACCTCGCGCCGTGGTGGCGCGAGGTGCTGGGCTTCCGGCCGTGGGGGCCGCCGGAGCGGACCGTCGCCGACGTGCTGGCGGACGTGCCCGGCCCGCAGCCCCGCCGGGGCGGTGACCTGGTCGCCGTCGCCAACGTGGGGGACGACCCGTTCTGGTGCGGGCACCCGCTGGCCCAGGCCAACCTGTACGCCTTCGGCCGACTGGCCTGGGATCCGTGCCTCGATCCGGTGGCGATCCTCGACGAGTGGATCGACCTGACCTTCCCGGCGTCGACGGTCGGTGACCCCGACCTGGTACGCGCGACGCTGCACGCGGTGCTGGACGACTCGTGGCGCACCTACGAGCGGTACACCGCCCCGTTGGGGGTCGGCTTCATGGTGAACCCGGCCGGCCACTACGGGCCCAGCGTGGACGGCTACGAGTACAGCCGGTGGGGCACCTACCACTTCGCCGACCGCGACGGCGTGGGGGTGGACCGGACCAGGGCGACCGGCACCGGCTTCACCGGCCAGTACCCGCCCCCCTGGTCCCAGGTGTACGAGTCACCCGAGCGCTGCCCGGACGAACTGCTGCTCTTCTTCCACCACGTCCCGTACTCCCACGTCCTGCACAGCGGGTCCACGGTCATCCAGCACATCTACGACACCCACTTCGCCGGGGTGGAGGAGGTGGTGGCGATGCGGGAGCGGTGGGCCCGGCTCGCCGGGATGATCGACCGGGCGGTGCACGACCGGGTCGCCGAGCGCCTCGACGAGCAGCTGCGCTGCGCCACCGAGTGGCGCGACCAGGTCAACACGTACTTCTTCCGCAAGTCCGGGGTACCCGACGCCCGGGGCCGCCGTATCCACTGACCGGATGCCGCGCGACGTGCCGGCGTGCCGTGGCACGATCACGGGATGACCAGCAGATCCGCCCCGGAGCAGCAGCTACGCGACCTGGCCCGGCTGCGCCGGGTGCGGGACCGGATCGACCGGGAGTACGCCCGGCCGCTGGACGTCGAGGCGCTCGCCCGGGGCGTGCACATGTCGGCCGGGCACCTGAGCCGGCAGTTCCGTCGCGCCTACGGTGAGTCACCCTACGCCTATCTCATGACCCGGCGGATCGAGCGGGCGATGGCGCTGCTGCGCCGGGGCGACCTCAGCGTCACCGAGGTCTGCTTCGCGGTCGGCTGCGCCTCGCTGGGCACCTTCAGCACCCGCTTCACCGAGCTGGTCGGCGTCCCGCCGAGCAGCTACCGGGCGTCGTCGACGCCCGGATCGGCGGAGCCGCCGCCGTGTCTGACCAAACAGGTGACCCGGCCGGTCAGGAATCGAGAAGCGCCCGCACCGGTCATCACCTAGCGTGATCAGCATGGATCTCACCATCGACACCTGCGTCCTGCCGCACGACGATCCGGACGCCTCGCTGGCCTTCTACCGCGACATCCTCGGTTTCGAGGTCCGCAACGACGTCGGGTCGGGCAGGATGCGCTGGATCACGGTCGGCCCGCCCGGCCAGCCCGGCACGTCGATCCTGCTGGCGCCGCCGGCCGTCGACCCGGGCGTCACCGACGAGGAGCGCCGCACCATCGCCGAGATGATGGCCAAGGGCACCTACGGCTGGCTGATGCTGGCCACCCCCGACCTCGACGGCGTCTTCGAGACGGTGCAGGCCGGTGCCGCCGAGGTCGTCCAGGAGCCGATCGACCAGCCGTACGGGGTGCGCGACTGCGCCTTCCGCGACCCGGCGGGCAACCTGATCCGGGTCAAGGAGCTGCGCTGACCGTCCGGTGGCCCGGTGGTGGCCCGGCTCACCAGGGGTGGACGGTGCCGTCCTCCAACCGGTTCACCGGCAGGTACGCCGGGGCGTACGGGTAGCGGGCCGCCGCCTCCTCGTCGATGTCCACCCCGAGGCCGGGGGTCTCCGCCGGGTGCAGGTAGCCGTCGGCGTAGTGGTAGCCGTGCGGGAAGACCTCGTCGGTGGCGTCGGTGTGCCGCATGTATTCCTGCAGCCCGAAGTTGGGGATGGCGATGTCGAGGTGGAGGGCGGCGGCCATGCAGACGGGGGAGAGGTCGGTCGCCCCGTGTGAGCCGCTGCGCACGTGGTGCAGCGCCGCCAGGTCGAAGATGCGCCGCAGGTGGGTGATCCCGCCAGCGTGCACCACCGTGGTACGGATGTAGTCGATGAGCTGTTCCCGGATGAGCTGGGCGGCGTCCCAGACGGTGTTGAACACCTCGCCGACGGCGACCGGGGTGGTGGTGTGCTGGCGGATCAGCCGGAAGCCCTCCGGCAGTTCGGCGGGGACCGGGTCCTCCATCCAGGTCAGCGCGTGCGGTTCCAGGCTCTTGCCGAGCCGGGCCGCCTCGATCGGGCTGAGCCGGTGGTGCACGTCGTGCAGCAGCCGCAGGGTCGGGCCGAACTCGTCGCGTACCCGGGCGAAGACGGTCGGCACGTGGGCCAGGTACCGCGCGGTGGACCAGGTCGCCTCGCTGGGCAGGGCGGCGTCGGCCGGCTCGTAGAACAGCTTGTCGGCGCTGACCCCGTAGGTCTTCGGCAGCCCCGGCACGCCGCACTGCACCCGCACCGCCCGGTAGCCGAGGTCGACGTAGCGGGCGACCTCGACCAGCACGTCCTCGACTGTCTCGCCGTTGGCGTGCCCGTAGACGGTGACCCCCTCGCGGGACCGGCCGCCGAGCAGCTGGTAGACCGGTAGGCCGGCGACCTTGCCCTTGATGTCCCACAGCGCGGTGTCCACGGCGGCGATCGCGCTCATCGTCACCGGTCCGCGTCGCCAGTACGCCCCCTGGTAGAGGTACTGCCAGGTGTCCTCGATCCGGGCCGGGTCCCGCCCGATCAGCAGCGGCACCACGTGGTCGCGCAGGTACGACGCGACGGCCAGCTCCCGGCCGTTGAGGGTGGCGTCACCGACGCCGGTGACCCCCTCGTCGGTGACGATCTTCAGGGTGACGAAGTTGCGGCCCGGACAGGTCACGATGACCCGGGCGTCGACGATCCTCACGTGGCCTCCTCCGGATCGCCCCGAAGTCTGGAACCGGCCGTGGAGGTGTGTCAAGAGCCCACCCGGCCGAACGGATGTGACCGCTCACCTGCTCGACGCATGTCGACCGCTCGATGGCTGGTCGGGACGGTGGCCGTGGACCCTGTGCAGGGGCTGCCAGAGATGGTTACGGCAGTGTTACATGGAAGCGCCTTGACGGATTCCATGTGAGCGCTAACACTTGCCCCCAACGATTGAACGGAGAACGGCATGGATGCAGGCGCGAAGCCGCAGGACCGGTACGTCGTCGGCGTCGACTACGGCACGCTGTCGGGTCGGGCGCTGGTGGTGCGGGTCGGCGACGGCGCCGAGCTGGGCACGGCGGTGCACGAGTACCGCCACGCGGTGATGGACACCACGCTCGCCGTCGACGGTCGGCCGCTGCCGGCCGACTGGGCGTTGCAGGACCCGGACGACTACCGCGAGGTGCTGCGCCAGGCGGTGCCCGCCGCGCTGGCCGAGAGCGGCGTCGACCCCGCCCAGGTGGTCGCCGTCGGCATCGACTTCACCGCCTGCACCGTGCTGCCCACCCTGGCCGACGGCACCCCGCTGTGCGAGCTGCCCGACCTGCGTACCCGCCCGCACGCCTGGGTGAAGCTGTGGAAGCACCACGCCGCCCAGCCGCAGGCCGACCGGATCAACGCGCTGGCCCACGCCCGGGGCGAGTCCTGGATCGGCCGCTACGGCGGCAAGATCTCCGCCGAGTGGCAGTACGCCAAGGGCCTGCAACTGCTGGAGGAGGACCCGGAGGTCTACGCCCGCGCCGAGCGGTGGATCGAGGCCGCCGACTGGATCGTCTGGCAGCTCTGCGGCGTCGAGACCCGCAACGTCTGCACCGCCGGCTACAAGGGACTGCTCCAGGACGGGCACTACCCGTCGGCGGCCTACCTGGCCGCGTTGAACCCCGGCTTCGCCGACTTCGTCGCCAAGATCGACGGGCCGCTGGCGCAGTTGGGTGCGCGGGCCGGTGGGCTGACCGCGCAGGCCGCCGCCTGGACCGGGCTGCCGGAGGGGATCGCGGTGGCTGTCGGCAACGTCGACGCCCACGTCACCGCCGCCGCCGCGCAGGCGCTGGCCCCCGGCCGGTTGGTCGCCATCATGGGCACCTCCACCTGCCACGTGGTCAACGGCACCGAGCGGGCCGAGGTGGCCGGCATGTGCGGGGTGGTCGACGGCGGGATCAGCGCCGGCTCCTGGGGCTACGAGGCCGGCCAGAGCGGCGTCGGCGACATCTTCGGCTGGTACGTGAAGCACGCCGCCCCCGCCGGGTACGCCTCCCACGAGGCGCTGACCGAGGCCGCCGCCGCGCAGCCGGTCGGCGCGCACGGGCTGGTGGCGCTGGACTGGTGGAACGGCAACCGCTCGCTGCTCGTCAACCACGACCTCAGCGGGGTGCTCGTCGGGCTCACCCTGGCCACCCGCCCGCCGGACGTCTACCGTGCGTTGCTGGAGTCCACCGCGTACGGCACCCGCATGATCATCGAGGCGTTCGCCGAGGCGGGAGTCCCGGTCGACGAGCTGATCGTGGCCGGTGGGCTCACCGGCAACAGCCTGCTGATGCAGATCTACGCCGACGTGACCCGGCGTCCGCTGGGCATCATCGGCTCGGCGCAGGGGCCGGCCCTGGGCTCGGCGATCCACGCGGCGGTCGCGGCCGGGGCGTACCCCGACGTGCCGACCGCCTCGGCGGCGATGGGCCGGGTGGACCGCGAGGTGTACCGGCCCGACCCGGAACGGGCCCGCGCCTACGACGCGCTCTACGCCGAGTACCGCCGGCTGCACGACCACTTCGGCCGGGGCGGCGACGACGTGCTGCTGCGGCTGCGGGCCATCCGCAACGCCGCCCGCCAGGCGGCCGTCGCGCCGTCGGCCGAGACGACCATCGAGTCCCTGGAGGTGCCGGCATGACCCTCGACCTCGACGCCGAGGTGGCCCGGCTGCGCGAGCAGGTGGCCACCCTGCACGGCGAGCTGGTGCGCTACAACCTGGTGGCCTGGACGGCCGGCAACGTCTCGGCCCGGGTGCCCGGCCGGGAGCTGATGGTGATCAAGCCGAGCGGGGTGTCCTACGACGACCTGCGGGCCGACAACATGATCGTCTGCGACCTCGACGGCGTGGTGGTCGACGGCGACCTCTCCCCGTCCAGCGACACCGCCGCCCACGCCTACGTCTACCGGGCGATGCCCGAGGTCGGCGGGGTGGTGCACACCCACAGCGGGTACGCCACCGCCTGGGCCGCCTGCGGCGAGGCGATCCCGTGCCACCTCACCGCCCAGGCCGACGAGTTCGGCGGCGAGATCCCGGTCGGTCCGTTCGCGCTCATCGGCGGCGACGACATCGGCAAGGGCATCGTGGCGACCCTGTCCGGGCATCGCTCACCGGCGGTGCTGATGCGCAATCACGGCGTGTTCACCATCGGCCGGGACGCCCGCGCGGCGGTGAAGGCCGCCGTGATGTGCGAGGACGTGGCCCGTACCGCCCACCTGGCCCGGACGCTCGGCACGCCCGTGCCGATGGCCCGGGCGGACATCGACTCACTCTACGACCGTTACCAGAACGTCTACGGGCAGCCGGGGCCGTAACCCCCGACCTGGCCCGTACCCGCCACCGGCCCGCCCCGCGGGTCCGGTCGATCCACCGCAACCCGATGCACCAACCCCTGGAAGGTCCGGCCTGCCCGGCGTGCCGTGCCGGCCGGTCCTCCCCCGTAGTAGCACCCCATCCCCCACCTCATCCCCGTACAAGGAGTCTTCACATGGCGAAGACCGGCATCACCCTCACCCGGCGCGGCCTCGGCGCGATGCTCGCCGTCGGCCTGCTGGCCGGCGGACTCGCCGGCTGCGGCAACAGCGACACCGACACCGACGGCGACAGCGGCAGCACCGGCGGCAACAGCAAGCTGGTCATCGGTTTCTCGCAGGTCGGCGCGGAGAGCGGCTGGCGCACGGCGAACACCAACTCGATCAAGGAAGCCGCCACCGAGGCCGGCTACGAGCTGAAGTTCGACGACGCGCAGGGCAAGCAGGAGAACCAGATCAAGGCGATCCGCAACTTCATCCAGCAGAAGGTCGACGTGATCGCCTTCTCGCCGGTGGTGGAGTCGGGTTGGGACACCGTGCTCAAGGAGGCCAAGGACGCCAAGATCCCGGTGATCCTGACCGACCGGGCCGTCGACTCGGCCGACAAGAGCCTCTACAAGACCTTCATCGGCTCGGACTTCGTCAAGGAGGGCAAGCTCGCCGGTGAGTGGCTGGTCAAGGAGAAGTCGGCCGCGACCGGCCCGGTGAACATCGTCGAGCTGCAGGGCACCACCGGCGCGGCGCCCGCCAACGACCGCAAGAAGGGCTTCGCCGAGGCGATCGCCGCCAACCCCAACCTGAAGGTCGTCGCCTCGCAGAGCGGTGACTTCACCCGGGCCGGCGGCAAGCAGGTCATGGAGCAGTTCCTCAGGGCCAACCCGAAGATCGACGTGCTCTTCGCGCACAACGACGACATGGGCCTGGGCGCGCTGGAGGCGATCACCGCGGCGGGCAAGACGCCCGGCAAGGACATCACCATCATCACCGTCGACGCGGTCAAGGACGGCATGCAGGCCCTGGCCGACGGGAAGTTCAACTTCATCGCCGAGTGCAGCCCGCTGCTCGGCCCGCAGCTGATGGACCTGGCCAAGAAGGTCAAGGCTGGCGAGGAGGTCCCGGCCCGGGTCGAGACCGAGGAGACCACCTTCACCCAGGAGCAGGCCAAGACTGCTCTGCCCAACCGGAAGTACTGATCCGACCGGAGGCCGCCGCGTTCGGCGCGGCGGCCTCCGCTTCCGAGGAAAGGTTCGGTGGGATGTCGGATAGGCATCCGGTCCTGACGATGACCGCGATCAGCAAGCTCTTCCCCGGGGTCCGCGCCCTCGACGGCGTCGACCTCCGGCTCTTTCCCGGTGAGGTGCACGCCCTGATGGGCGAGAACGGCGCCGGGAAGTCCACCCTCATCAAAGTGCTGACCGGCGTCTACGGCACCGATTCCGGCACCATCACCCTCGACGGCGCAGAGGTCTCCTTCTCCGGCCCGATGCAGGCCACCGCCGCCGGGGTGAGCACCGTCTACCAGGAGGTCAACCTCCTGCCCAACCTGTCGGTGGCGGAGAACATCTACATCGGCCGGGAGCCGCGCCGGCTCGGTGCGGTCAACTGGCGCGAGATGCGCCGCCGGGCGCAGGAGCTGCTGGCCCGCATCGACCTGCACATCGACGTCACCGAGCTGCTGGGCAGCTACTCGCTGGCCGTGCAGCAGATGGTGGCGATCGCCCGCGCGGTCGACATCCAGGCCCGGGTGCTGATCCTCGACGAGCCCACCTCCAGCCTGGACGCCGACGAGGTGGCCCAGCTGATGCGGATCATGCGGCAGTTGCGCGACGACGGCATCGCGATCATCTTCGTCACCCACTTCCTCGACCAGGTGTACGCCATCGCCGACCGGATCACCGTGCTGCGCAACGGCCGGCTCGTCGGCGAGTACCTGACCAGCGAACTGCCGCAGATCGCGCTGGTGGAGAAGATGATCGGCAAGGAGCTCGACGCCCTGGAACGCCTCGACGAGGCGACCAGCGGCGAGGACCGGGCGGCACTCGAACAGGGCACCCCGCTGGTGGCTGCCGACGGGCTCGGCCGGTCCGGTTCCGTCGCGCCGTTCAGCCTCACCATCCACCAGGGTGAGGTGGTCGGCCTGGCCGGGCTGCTCGGGTCGGGTCGTACCGAGGTGGCCCGGTTGTTCTTCGGCGCGGACCGCGCCGACGCCGGCCGGCTCGCCGTGGGCGGCACCCCCGTGACGATCCGCAACCCGGTGGCCGCCATCGACCGGGGCATCGCCTTCTGCTCCGAGAACCGCCGCACCGAGGGCCTGGTCGGCGAGCTGTCGGTGCGGGAGAACATCATCCTGGCCATGCAGGCGGCCCGGGGCTGGCTGCGGCCGGTGCCCCGCCGCCGGCAGGACGAGCTGGTCCAACACTGGATCAAGGCGTTGAGCATCCGGCCGGCCGACCCGGAGATGCCGGTGCGCAACCTCTCCGGCGGCAACCAGCAGAAGGTGCTGCTGGCCCGGTGGCTGATCACCGAACCCCGGCTGCTGATCCTGGACGAACCGACCCGGGGCATCGACATCGGTGCCAAGACCGAGATCCAGCGCCTGGTGGCGCAGCTCTCCGACGGCGGGATGGCGGTGCTGTTCATCTCCGCCGAGCTGGAGGAGGTGCTCCGGCTCAGCCACAAGGTCGCCGTGATGCGCGACCGGCGGCTGGTCAGCGAGCTCACCAACGACGACACCCTCGACGCGGCCCGCATCATGCAGGCCATCGCCAGCGGCAGTTCGCAGGAAGGGACGGTGCCGGCATGAGCACCGCACGGGCCCGCCTCACGGGCGTCACCGGTCACCGGCTCTTCTGGCCGCTGGTCGTGCTGGTGCTGCTGCTGGTGGCGAACGTCATCTACCGGCCGAGCTTCCTGTCGGTCGAGTTGAAGGACGGCCACCTCTACGGCAGCCTCGTCGACATCGTCCGGCTCAGCGCCCCGCTGATCCTGGTCGCCCTGGGGATGTCCCTGGTGATCGCCACCGGCGGCATCGACCTCTCGGTGGGCGCGGTGGCCGCCGTCAGTGGTGCAGTGGCCTGCCTGTACATCAGCAAGCAGCCCGACCAGAACAGCCTGGCCGTGGTGCTCACCGCGGTGGCGCTCGGCTTCGGGGTCGCCCTGCTGCTCGGCGCGTGGAACGGCATCCTGGTGGCCGGGATCGGCATCCAACCGATCATCGCCACGCTGATCCTCATGGTGGCCGGCCGGGGCCTGGCCCAGCTGATCGCCGAGGGGCAGATCATCACCATCAACAGCGATCCCTACAAGGTGATCGGGGTGGGGCACCTGCTGACCCTGCCGTTCGCGATCGTCATCGCGCTCGCGGTGACCCTGCTGGTGGCGGTGCTGACCCGGCGTACCGCGCTCGGGATGATCATCGAGTCGGTCGGCGGGAACGCCGAGGCGAGCCGGCTGGCCGGCATCCGCTCCCGCCGGATCACCTTCCTGGTGTACGTGGTGAGCGCCGCCTGCGCGGCGATCGCCGGGTTCATGATGACGGCGAACGTCTCCAGCGCCGACGGCAACGCGGTCGGGCTCTGGGTCGAGCTGGACGCCATCCTGGCCGTGGTCATCGGCGGCACCGCGCTGGCCGGCGGCCGGTTCTACCTCGGTGGCAGCGTGATCGGCGCGTTGCTCATCCAGACCCTGACCACCTCGGTGTACGCCATGAACATCGACCCGCAGACGTCACTGCTGTTCAAGGCGGTCGTGGTGATCGTGGTCTGTCTCATCCAGGCCCCGGCCTTCCGGGCGCGGTTCCGCCGTCGGCGCAGCGTCCCGGTGACTCCGGTGGAGCCGGTCGGCACAGAGAAGGAGCAGGTTCCGGCATGACCACGACCCCGTTGGCCGCCCGTGCGGGACGTGCCTGGTGGCGGGTGCCACCCCGGCACGTGCCGGTGCTGGCCACCCTCGCCCTGCTGCTGGTGATGTACTCCATCGGCGTCTCCCAGTACCGCGCGTTCTCCAACATCCAGGTCGTCTTCAACGTCTTCATCGACAACGGCTTCCTGCTTGTCGTCGCGGTCGGGATGACCTTCGTGATCCTCACCGGCGGCATCGACCTGTCGGTCGGGTCGGTGGTGGCGATGACCGCGATGGTGTCGGCCTCGCTGTTGGGTGACGGGCTGCACCCCGCCCTGGTGCTGCTGATCGCGCTGCTGCTCGGCCCGGCCCTCGGCTTCGCCATGGGCTGCGTGATCCACTTCTTCGACATCCAACCGTTCATCGTCACCCTGGCCGGGATGTTCTTCGCCCGGGGCATGTGCACCTGGATCAGCACCACCTCGATCCCGATCACCGACGGCTTCTGGACCACCGCCGCCCAGCACCGGATCCATCTCGGGGAGAACTTCGTCTCGATCAGCGTGCTGATCGCCCTCGCGGTGCTGGCGATCGGGGCGGCCGTGCTGGCGTACACCCGGCTGGGTCGCAACGTGTACGCCATCGGCGGCAACCAGCAGTCCGCGCTGCTGATGGGCCTGCCGGTGGGCCGTACGAAGATCGCGGTCTACACCATCAGCGGGCTCTGCTCGGCGATCGGCGGGATCCTGCTCTCGTTCTACACCCTGTCCGGGGCCCCGCTGATCGCGGTGGGCATGGAGCTGGACGTGATCGCGGCGGTCGTCATCGGCGGCACCCTGCTCACCGGGGGGTCCGGTTACGTCTTCGGCACCCTGCTCGGGGTGCTGGTGCTCAGCATCATCCAGACGTTGATCACCTTCGACGGCACGCTGAACTCGTGGTGGACCAAGATCGTCATCGGTGGCCTGCTGTTCGTGTTCATCCTGCTCCAACGCCTCGTCGGCATCCGTACCAAGTGACCCTCGCCAGTCCCACCGGAAGGCAACGCCCATGACCAACCCATCCCCGGTCGCCGAGGTCTGGTTCCTCACCGGCAGTCAGGGCCTGTACGGCCCGGAGACCCTGCGCCAGGTGGCCGAGCAGTCCCAGCGGATCGCCGAACGGCTCGACGCCGACCCGGCCGTCCCGGCCCGGGTGGTCTGGAAGCCGGTGCTGACCTCCAGCGCCGAGATCCTGGCCGTCTGCCGCGACGCCGCCGTGCAGGGTGCGGTCGGGGTGATCGCCTGGATGCACACCTTCTCCCCGGCCAAGATGTGGATCTCCGGGCTGGACGCGCTGCGTACCCCGCTGCTGCACCTGCACACCCAGGCCAACGTGGAACTGCCCTGGTCCGAGATCGACATGGACTTCATGAACCTCAACCAGGCCGCCCACGGCGACCGGGAGTTCGGGTACGTCCAGACCCGGCTCGGCGTCGCCCGCAAGACCGTCGCCGGGCACGTCAGCGACCCCCGGGTCGCCGCCCGGATCGGCGCCTGGACCCGGGCCGCGATCGGGCACGCCGAGATGCGGTCGCTGCGGCTGGCCCGGTTCGGCGACAACATGCGCGACGTGGCGGTGACCGAGGGGGACAAGGTCGAGGCCGAGCTGCGCTTCGGCGTCTCGGTGAACACCTACGGCGTCAACGACCTGGTCGACGCCGTGGACGCCGTCGCCGACGCCCGCATCGACGAGCTGGTCAAGGAGTACGACGACAGCTACCGCCTGGTCGCCGAGCTGCGCTCCGGCGGCGACCGGCACGACTCGCTGCGCTACGCCGCCCGGATCGAGGCCGGCCTGCGCGACTTCCTCGACGCCGGTGGGTTCCGCGCCTTCACCACCAACTTCGAGGACCTGGGCGGGCTGCGGCAACTGCCCGGCCTGGCGGTGCAGCGGCTGATGGCCGACGGGTACGGCTTCGGCGGCGAGGGCGACTGGAAGACCTCGGTGCTGGTGCGCACGCTCAAGTCGATGTCCGTCGGCACCACCGGCGGCACCTCGTTCATGGAGGACTACACCTACGACCTCACCCCCGGCCGGGAGTTGGTGCTCGGGGCGCACATGCTGGAGGTCTGTCCGACCATCGCGGCGGCCACCCCGAACGTCGAGATCCACCCGCTGGGCATCGGCGGCCGGGAGGACCCGGTCCGGATGGTCTTCGACGCCCAGCCCGGCCCGGCGGTGGTGCTCGGCCTGGCCGACATGGGGGAGCGGTTCCGGCTGGTGGCCAACGAGATCGACGTGGTCGCCCCGCCGTACCCGCTGCCGAAGCTGCCGGTGGCACGGGCGGTGTGGCGGCCCCGGCCGGACCTGGCCGCCTCGGCGGAGGCCTGGCTCACCGCCGGCGCCCCGCACCACACGGTGCTGTCCCAGGCCGTCGGGGTCGAGGAGCTGCACGACCTCGCCGAGATGGTCAGCACCGAGCTGGTCGTCATCGACGCCGACACCACCCCCCGGCGGCTTGCCGACGAGCTCCGTTGGAACCAGGCCTACTACCGCCTGGCCCGGGGTTTCTGAGCTGCCATGGGCCAGCAGCGGCGCGAACGCGCCGCGGTGATGAGCGACGTCGCGCAACTCGCCGGGGTGTCGCACCAGACCGTGTCCCGGGTGCTCAACAACCACCCGAGCGTGCGGCCGGAGACCCGGGAGCGGGTGCTGCGTGCCGTGCACCAGCTCAACTACCGGCCCAACGCCCTGGCCCGGGGGTTGGCCGGCCGGCGCTCCCGGGTGATCGGTGTGGTCAGCTTCGACACCATCCTGTTCGGGCCGGCGGCCACCCTGCTGGGCATCGAGCGGGCCGCCCGCGCCGCCGGGTACGGCATCAGCATCGTCACCCTGGAACGGCTGGACCGCAGCGGGACGCGGTCCGCCATCGACGCGCTGACCGAGCAGTCGGTGGCCGGCGTCGTCGTCATCACCCCGATGATGACGGCGTCGGTCGCCGTGCACGGCCTGCCGACCGGCGTGCCGGCGGTGGTGGTCGAGGCCAGCGGCGAGCGCGGTGAACTGCCGAGCATCTCCGTCGACCAGGTGGCCGGCGCCCGGCTGGCGGTGCGGCACCTGCTCGACCTCGGGCACGAGACGGTGTGGCACATCGCCGGTCCCCGGGACTGGCTGGAGGCCCGGGACCGGGTCGACGGGTGGCGGCAGACCCTGGAGCAGGCGGGCCGCCGCGTGCCCCCGGTCATCGTCGGCGACTGGAGCCCCCGGGCCGGCTACGAACTGGGCCAGGCGCTTGCCGCACGCCCCGACGTGACGGCGGTGTTCTGCGCCAACGACCACCAGGCGCTCGGCCTGCTGCGCGCCCTGCACCAGCGGGGTGCCCGGATTCCCGAGGACGTCAGTGTGGTCGGCTTCGACGACATTCCCGAGGCCGAATACCTCTCCCCGCCGCTGACCACCGTGCGGCAGGACTTCGACGAGGTCGGCCGCCGGTGCGTGGCCGCCCTGCTGGAACTCCTCGACGGCACCGGCGCGAGCACCCCCCGACCCCAGGTCGAACCGGTCCTCGTCGTCCGCGCGAGCAGCGGCAACCGCCGCCCCTGAGCCGGGCGTTCCGTCGGCGTCCGCCGCTGCCGAGCCGGCGGCGGAACCGACAGGTCCGGGTGCGCCGTCGCGGCGGCGTCAACGGGTGGCGACCCGGGGCGGCCCCTCGGTGACGATGGGGTGACGGGACCTGCGACAGGGTCGAACGACGACGTGCCGGTGCAGGTGCCGGCGGTCGGGACCCCCGTCACGGGCAGGCCGTCAAGGGAGACCCCATGATCAGGACAATGCTCCGGATCCGCGCGCGCCCCGGTGCCGGACAGGCCGTCCGCTCGGCCTGGCAGGCGACCGCGGAGCAGATCGGTGCGCTCCCCGGCAACCTGCGGCGGGACCTGTTCCTGGACGCGCACGACCCGCACACCTTCGTCGTCGCCACCGAGTGGGCCGATGACGCCGCCCTGCTCGCCTACGAGAACGGCCCGGTGGCCGCCCGCCTCGCCGACGCCCTGCGCACCGGCTGCGAACCGACCACCGCCGACGACCACCGGGTGATGCGCGACGAGCCGGGTGGGCATCCGACGATCCTGGTGGACGTCCAGGTCACCGTGCCGGCCGCCCGGCTCGCCGAGTTTCACCGGGGCCACGCCGAGGTGACCGCCCGGATGGCCGGGGTCCCCGGCTACCTGCGCGAGGACCTGCTGCGCGAGCCCTGCACGGACGTGCACCACATCTTCGCCGAGTGGCGTACCGAGGCGGAGTTCCACCGCTGGGTCGCCAACCCGGCCCACGCGCGGGAGGAGGCCGGGCCGATCGCGCCGTTCCTGCTCGACTTCCGCCGCCGCCTGTTCCACCTCGCGGCTCACCCCGGCACCGACCGGGCAGCCAGTACCGGTAGGGAGACCGACGTGCACACGACAACGGACGTACTGATCGTCGGGGCGGGGCCGACCGGGCTGACCGCCGCCGTCGAGCTGGCCCGGCGCGGCATCGACTGCCGGGTGGTCGAGAAGCTGGCCGTGCCGCCCGGCCAGGCCGACAAGGCGATCGGGGTGCACTGCCGCACCATGGAGATCTGGGCGGAGCAGGGCATCGTGCGGGAGGCGATGGACGCCGGGGTGTGGCTCACCGGCAACGTGGTCTTCGTCAACGGCACGCAGACCCACCGGATGAGCTGGGAGCTGCCCGGACTGCCGTACGCGCACCTCGGCCTGCCCCAGTACGAGACCGAGCGGATCCTCACCGACCGGCTGGCCACCCTCGGCGTACGGCCGCAGCGTGGCACGGAGCTGACCGGGTTCACCCAGGGCGCGGACGGCGTGCTGGCCACGCTCGCCCTCGCCGGCGGCGGCGCCCAGACGGTACGGGCGAAGTACCTCATCGGTGCCGACGGCGCGCACAGCCGGGTCCGGGACCTGCTCGGGTTGACGTTCTCGGGTGGGCTGGGCCGGTTCCCGCAGCTGTTCATGCTCGCCGATGTCGACGTGAACTGGGACATGCCCGACGGGCACCTGCTGCGGTTCCTGCACGAGACCGACGGTCGGATGGACGGGATGCTGGTCTGCGTACCTCTGCGCGGGCAGGGCCGGTACCGGATCGCGACCCTCGCGCCGCCCCGGTTCTTCGCCCAGACCGGCGGCCGGGACGCCCCGCCCGGGTTCAGCGAGGAGTTGGCCGAGCCGACCCTCGACGACGTGCAGGCCGCCCTGGACCGGCTCGCCCCGCCGGGCACCCGGGCGACGAACCTGCGCTGGTCGTCGGTGTTCCGGATCAGCCACGGCATCGTCGACAGGTACGGCCACGGCCGGGTCTTCGTGGTCGGTGACGCGGCGCACCTGCACCCACCCGCCGGTGGGCAGGGGATGAACACCGGCATCCAGGACGCCTGGAACCTGTCCTGGAAGGTGGCGCTTGCGGTACGGGGGATCGCCGCCCCCGGGCTGCTGGACAGCTACGAGGCCGAACGCCGCCCGGAGGGGGAGGAGATCGTCGGTCGGGCGGTGCGGATGGCGTTCACCGACGAACTGGACCGCGCCGACCTGGAACGGCAGTTCCTCCAGGAGATGTCCCTGCTGCTCAGCTACGCCGACAGCCCGCTGGTCGGGGAGTGTGTGACCGACCCCGACGCGCTGCGCGCCGGCCCCCACCCCGGTGACCGCGCCCCCGACCTGGGTGGGCTGGAGCGGCAGGGGGTCGGGCATCCACTGCGGCTGCGCGACCTGACCGGGGGCACCCGGCACACCCTGCTTGTCTACGCCGACGCGTCGGCCGAGCCGGCGGCGGTGGCCGCCGTGGCGGGGCTCTGCGCCGACGTCCGCGCCCTGACCCGGGGTGAGGTCGACGTCTACCTGCTGCTCAGTCCGGACGCCGAGGAACCGGGACTGCTCGCGCCGCCTGTGGTACGCGACGCCGGGGGTGAGTTCCGGTCCCGGTACGGGGTGGCCGGCACCGCCCTGTACCTGATCCGTCCGGACGGGCACGTCGGCTTCCGCAGCCAGCCGATCGACGCCGACGCGCTGCGCAAGAACCTGCACCTGGTCTTCGGCGGCGCGCGATGACGGCGGTGCGCACCGTGCTCGCCATGCGTACCCGGGAGGGGTGCGCCGAACGGTTCGAGGCGGAGTGGCTCTCGGCGGCGGAGCAGATCCGGCTGCTCGACGGGTGCCTGCGGCAGGACCTGGTCCGCGACGCCGACGACCCCCGCAGCTATCTGATCATCAGCGACTGGGCGGACCGGCAACGGTTGGACGCCTTCGGTCGCAGCGAACACCGGGACCGGCTGCTGCGGGTGGTGCGTGAGCTGCGGGAATCCGCCGAACGGCACACCTACCAGGTGCTGCACAGCATGCCCAGCGCGCGGGAGGGGGCGAGATGACCGAGCCGGTGCCCGCGGCGCAGCTCTACACCGAGCAGTTCGCCGCCGATCCCTACCCGTCCTTCGCCCGGTTGCGCGCGGACGCGCCGGTCTGCCCGGTCAGCTCGCCGCGGTTCGACTCGTACCTGCTCACCCGGTTCGACGACGCGCGGGCGGCGCTGACCGACCCCCGGCTGTCCAAGGACCTCTACGGCCCCGGCCAGCACTACCTCCAGCTCTTCGGCCCGAACTCCGAGGCGCTGAACCGGAACATGCTCAACTCCGACCCGCCGGAGCACACCCGGCTGCGCCGGTTGGTGTCGCAGGCGTTCGCACCGCGTCGGATCGAGGCGCTGCGACCCCGGGTGCGGCAGATCGTCGACGACCTGGTCGACGGTTTCGTCGCGCAGGGACGGGCCGAACTGATGAACGACTTCGCGATCCCGCTGCCGATGGTGGTGATCTGCGAACTGCTCGGGGTGCCCCGGGCCGACCAGGACCGGGTGCTCGACTGGACCCAGGTGATCCGGACCTCCGGGTCGACGCGGCGACCACCGGCCGAGGAACGGGCGGCCGTCGGCGAGGCGCAGGTACGGCTGCACCAATACCTGGCGGACCTGGTGGCCGCCAAGCGGACCATCCCGGCCGACGACATGATCAGCGCGTTGATCGACACCTGTGACCAGGACGGCGGACTGTCCGAGGCGGAGTTGGTGACCACCACGTTCCTGCTGCTGTTCGCCGGGCACCAGACCACCGCGGACTTCCTGGGCAACGCGACGGTGGCCCTGCTGACCCACCCCGACCAGCTCGACCTGCTGCGTGAGAGCCCGGAGCTGCTGCCCTCGGCGATCGAGGAGCTGCTGCGCTTCGACGGCCCGCTGCCGGTGGCCAGCCCCCGGGTCGCCACCGAGGACGTCGAATACCAGGGGGTACGCATCCCCGCCGGGTCGATCGTCGGCGTGGTGCTCAACGCGGCGAACCACGACCCGGCGCACTTCGTCGACCCGGACCGGTTGGACCTGCGCCGGGTCCGCGGGCCGCACCTGGGCTTCGGTCACGGCGTGCACTACTGCCTCGGCGTCTCGCTGGCCCGGATGGAGGCACAGATCGGTCTGTCGGCGCTGCTGCGCCGGTTGCCCGGGTTGCGCCTCGCGGTGCCGCCCGCCGAGCTGCGTCGGTTGCCGGCGGCGTCACCGTTCCGGGGTCTGCTGGAGTTGCCCGTCCGGTTCACCGCCTCCGCCCCGCCGGGGGCGTACCCGCCGGCCAGTCGCCCCCGTCCCACCGAGTCGACCCGTACCGTCTGATCTCCGAGGAGCTTCGATGACCTTCCGTAACGTGATCGTCTGCCGCATGGTGCCGGGCAGCGAGCAGACCGTCGCCGACGTGTTCGGGTACTACGACCGCACCACCCGACCGCAGGACCTGGGC
Source organism: Micromonospora sp. DSM 43699 (assembly GCF_055517075.1). Classification (NCBI taxonomy): domain Bacteria; kingdom Bacillati; phylum Actinomycetota; class Actinomycetes; order Micromonosporales; family Micromonosporaceae; genus Micromonospora; species Micromonospora sp. DSM 43699. The sequence continues at coordinate 11,079 of NZ_JBTMMT010000051.1, read as the reverse complement.
GTGGTCGCGCGGACCCTGCTGTCCTTCCACGGCCTCTACATCCACCTGATCGAACGGAACGCGGACCCGAAGGTGACCGGGCAGACCCGGGGTCTGCCCGCCTTCCAGCAGATCGCCGAGAAGATCGGCCCGTACGTGACGCCCTACCCGAGGGACTGGAGGAACCCGTCGGACTCGGTGGCGAAGGAGTTCTACAGGTGGGCACCGACCGAGCCGCCGGCCGATGCGGGGGAGCCGTCGGGCGAGCCGACCCGGACGGTCATCGTCGCCCGGATCAAGCCCGGCGCGGAACCGACCGTCGGGCAGATCTTCGCCGAGTCCGACGCCGGCCCGCTGCCCACCATGATGGGGGTCACCGGGCGGTGGCTCTACTCGATCGACGACGTCTACCTGCACGTGCTGGAGCGCACCGGCGAATCGTTCGACGGCGCCGTCGCGGAGCGCCACGACCAGCCGGCCTTCGCCCAGATCATGGACGACCTCAGCCCGTACATCAGTCCCTTCGACCCGGAGACCTGGGGCAGCCCGGTGGACGCGGTGGCGACGGAGTTCTACAGGTGGCGGGCCGAGGACTGAGCTGGTCGACCAGCGGGGGTCCGGCGGCGCGGACCCCCGCTGGTGCCCTACCGGACCTCAGCCGGTGGGCAGGGTCGCCCAGCCCCGGTTGAAGGTCAAGCTGTCGTCGTCCGGCCGGTAGTTGCGTTCGATGTTGCCGGCCGCGTCCACCGAGAACCAGTGCACCTTGGTGCCGACCGGGACGGTCAGCGTCTCGGCCCCCTCCCGGATGCCCGCCGAGGCGTACAGGGTGGAGTCGAAGGTCGGTCGGGAGCCGTCGAGGGTGTAGAACACTGCCGCCGGCTCGCTGACGTCGAACCGGACGCCGACCATGCCCTCGGTCGGGCTCGGCTCGACCGCGAGGGTGCTGGTCGGGCGCTTCTTGTCCTTGTCGAAGTCCCGGGCCACCCGCAGCAGCTCGACCAGGCCGTTGCTGAACTCCATGGTCTCCTGGTGCGCCTCGTCCCAGGTGGGCTGGAAGCTGGTGCCGACCTCGAAGTTCCAGGCGTAGATGCCGTACTTGTACCAGAGCATGTCGCCGGAGTTGCCGGCCGCCGAGTACAGCACGTCGGAGATCGGGCCGGTCCGGGCCGGGGTGACGGCCATGTTGCGGTGCCGCTTGATCGCGGTGAGGATCCGCGACGACGCGCCCCAGAAGAACGACTCGTCGGCGAGCGACGGCCGGGGCGCGGAGACCCGCCCCGGGGTGGCGTACGCGCCCGGCGACCACATGAAGTAGTTGCCGGAGGAGTGCAGGTTCATCGAGAACTTCATGTTGGGCCGCTGGGCCAGCCAGTCGACGTTGCGGTTCTCCGGCTCGGACAGCTCGCTCGGCCCGGCATAGGTGTCACCGGTGCAGCTCGCCGACGCCCCCGAGTAACCGTCGAAGAGGCTGTACTCGGTGTAGTTGCGGTTGTTGTCCACCCCCCACGAGTTGCGGGCCAGCGCGTCGGTGGCACCGCCCGGCGCGCAGTGGTTGGTCATGTTGCGGCGCTGCGAGGCGTAGTCGTAGAACGAGTAGTGCCCGCCGTCCGGGTTGATCGACGGGACGATCCAGATGTCCAGGGTGCGCAGCAACTGCTTGGTGTTCTCGTCGGTGGCGTGGTTGCGCAGCAGCCGCTCGGCGGTCTCGATGGTCACCAACGGCGGCACCCACTCCCGGGCGTGTTCCTGCGCGTACGCCAGCACCCCGGTGCGGGAGCCGTCCCGGTACTTGCCGATCCGGATGGCGTACACCGGATGCGGGTCGCGGGACACCCCGGCCGGGGCCTTCAGGTTGTCCGACAGCGGCGTCGGCGCGACCGGCGCGACCACCCCCGCCCCGGCGTCACCCCGATAGGTGTACGCCTTGACCAGCGTGCCCGCCTCGGCGGTCAGCGCCGCGGCGACCTGGGCGGCGGTGCTGGTCACCGCCCCGGCGGCGTCGGTGGCCAGGCTGACCCGGATGGCCTTGCCGGTCACCGTGACCGCCAGCGGCCGGTCGGCCGCGCCCGGGTTCACCAGCTCGACGCTGATGTCGTTGCCGCCCTCGTGACCCCAGGCGAGCGAGTCCACCGCGACCCGGGTGGCGTTGGTGCCGCCGAGCACCACCTGCGCCTTACGCCGGTATCCGTTGGTCTGGTACGGCAGCTTCACCACCTCGGCCAGCTGCGGGTAGGCGTCGGCCAGTCGCTTGATCCGGTCGTACAGTTCGGTCGGGGTGAGGTAGCTGGTGACGAAGTCCTTCTGGTAGCCGGGCCCCTCCGGGCTGTCGGCCGGGATCGGCAGCCATTCCTTCACCTCGGCGACCGCCACGTCCCCGGTGGGGCTGGTGATCTGGATGCGCTGCGGTCGGGCGGTGACGGCGGCGGCGCCCCGGTGGTAGAGGTAGACCCCGGCGTCGACGAACCGGGTGATGCTCTGGGTGCCGCCGGAGCCGATCTCGGTGCCCGGCCCGCTGTCCCGGGCCACGGTCAGCGCGCTGGTGGAGGTCTGCCCCTGGGCCCACTTCGCCTCGACCGAGAGCACCTGGTTGGTGCCGGAGGTGTAGAAGTCAGCCCGGATGATCTTCACGTCCGAGGTGGCGGCGCTGCGCTCCAGGGTCGCCGTGTACGCCCGGTTCTCGGCCCGGTGGGCGGCGATCGTCGCATCCCGCTCGCTGACCCGCTGCGCGGAGTCGGCGGAGTCGTGCAGCACCGCACCGACCCGGTAGCCCATCCGCTTGAGCGCGGCGACCTCGGTGGGGGTGACCACTGCGTGCACCACGATGCCCTGCGCGGTCTGGGTGACGTGGTGGTCGAGGTCGACCCCGGTGGCGACCAGCTCGTCCAACCGGGCGGCACCGTCGACCACCACCTCCACCACGTCGGCCTGCTCGTCGGCGGAGCGTTCGAGCACGATCGGGGCGTCGGGCTCCCGGTCGGGCGGGGCGGCGGTGCCGGCGGTCGCCGGCCCGGCGAGCAACAGCAGTGCCACACCGGCGGCGGTCGCGGCGGGTAACCGCCGCCAACGGCGGGGGAGTGCGGAACGGGACATCTCGGGCCACCTTTCCTGGGGGTGCGAGACGGGCCGACGGCGCGCGGCGGCGCCCGCCGTCGGGCGGCGTGCGAAACGGGGAGTACGGACGCCGACAGTCGGGCGACGGTCGGCGGCCGATCATGACGTCGACCTGCCGGAGAACGGGGACCCGAGGGTCTCCCGGACGCGCCGGAGGTGGCCGACCGGCGCCGATCCGGTCCGCGTGACGGGCGAGGGACGTACCTGGTTACGGTCGGTCGTGGGGGCATTGCCGATCGGTGCGCCCATCCTGGCCGTACCCGCTCGGATCTGTCAATGATCTGTCCGGGCGGACACGGGCTGTCACAGCGGTGCGGTCCGGTCGTCCGCTGCGGACGGTCGGGTCGGTCAGGACGGGGTCCGGTAGTGGCCGGTCAGCCGGCCCAGCTTCATCGCCAGGTGCAGGCACAACCGCTCGTTGCCGTCCTTGAGATCGGTGTCGGCGAGCTGCTCGACCCGTTGCAGCCGGTAGTAGAGGGTGGTCCGGTGCAGCCGCAGCTTCTCGGCGGTGGCGTGGGCGTTGCCGGCCAGGTCGAGGTAGGCCTCCAGGGTCTCCAGCAGCACCTGGTGGGCGTCGTCGCGCAGCAGCCGCTCCAACCCGGGGTGCACCCCGGCGACGTCCAGGTGCCGACCGTCCAACTGGGACAGCACCCGGTAGATGCCCAGCCCGGCCCAGGAGACCACCCGGCCGAGCGCCGGCAGTTGGACACCCACCCGGGCCGCCTGCACCGCCTCCCGGTACGACTGCACCGCGTCGGCCAGCCCCGGCCGCGGCTGACCGATGCCGGTCACCGTCCGGTCCACCGAGGACAGCCCCCGGGTCGCATTGCGTAGCGCCTCGTCCAGATGGTCGGCGGCGGCCTGCGCGCTGGGGCGACCGGCGATCCGGTCACCACAGATCAGCAGCACCCCGTGGTCGGGCCAGACCATGTGCAGCGACTCCCGGACACCGAGCCACCGGCGGGTCGCCACCAGCGCCTGCTCCAGGGCGATCCGGGCCACCTCGTCGGGGTGTCGCCCGGCGGCCGGGGCGAGCTGGGCCACCACCGCGGTGGTGGTGCCGTCACCGGCGACCGTACCCTCCTCCAGCAGCGCCCGGACGGCGTGCGCGCGGGCCTGCGGGCTCTCCACCAGCAGGGTCCGGGTGGCCTCGGCCTCCCGCTGGGAGGCCAGCTCACCGAGCAGGTTCTCCCGGTAGAGGGCCAGCGACAGGTCGGTGAAGGCACCGGTCGCGGTGGCGATGTCGGCGTCGGTCATCGACCCGTCGTCGTCGATGAACCAGACGAACCCGAGCAGCAGGTCGTCGTGCCAGATCGGCACGCAGACCCGGGGGAGCAGGTCGAGGTCGACGTCGGCGGGGGTACGCACCGGCTCGCGGGCGGTCAGCACGCCCATCCGGCGGAACCAGGCGATCACCTCCGGGGTGGTCTGCCGGCGCAGGATCGACATCCGGCGTACCTCGTCCATCGGTCCGTCGTGTTCGCTGTAGACGACCACCCGTTGCCGCCGGTCCTCGATGAGGGCAGGACGCCCCACCCGGGCGGCGACGGCGTCGACTATGCGCTGAAGCTCACCATGCATGGATCTCCCCTGGTTGGCTGCGCGACAGGGGTACGGCAGCCGGTGCCCTACCCTGGGCGGCCGGTGGGCCTGCGCGCAAGGTCCACCGGAGATCTACCGACAAAAGGACGGCCCCGACGACGACTGTTCCGGCAATTGTCCGAAGAGCCGCGACGATCGACGATCGTAGGGTTCCTGCTGCGGTGGGCAGCGGGCCGCCGGCGCGCAGGAGGGAACGCCCGAGTGACTGCTGGTAGGCCCTGGCGGGGGGTGCTGGTCGCGATCACCACGCCGTTCCGCGACGACCTCGGCGTCGACTTCGACCGGCTCCAGGAACACGTGCGCTGGCTGGCCGATGCGGGCTGCCACGGGGTGACCCCGTGCGCCTCGGTGGGGGAGTACCGGGCGCTGTCCGACGACGAGCGGGCCGACGTGGTGCGGGCGACGGTGCAGGCCGCGCCGCCTGGCTGCGCGGTGCTGCCCGGGGTCGGCGGTTACGGCAGCCGGCAGTCCCGCCGCTGGGCGGAGCAGGCCGCCGCCGCCGGTGCCGCCGCGGTGCTCGCCCCGCCGCCGGACGGCTACCCGGCCGGCGACGCCGAGGTGGTCGCCCACTACCGGGAGGTGACCGCCGTCGGCCTGCCGGTGGTCGCCCACAACGATCCGTACGACACCAGGGTGGACCTCACGCCGGAGCTGCTCGCCCGGGTCGCCGAGACCGACGGGATCGTCGCGGTCGAGGAGTTCTCCGGTGACGTGCGGCGGGTGCACCGGATCCGGGACCTCTGCCCGCACGTCGACGTGCTGGCCGGGGCGGACGACGTGCTGCTCGAACTGGTGCTGTGCGGGGCCCGGGGCTGGGTCGCCGGGCTGGCCAACGCCTTGCCCCGGCAGGCTCTGCGACTCTACGACCGCTGTGCCGCCGGGGACCTGGTCCGGGCGCTGCCGCTCTATGCCGAGCTGCACCCGGCCTTCGGCTGGGGTTCCCGTCCGGAGTCCGTGCAGGCCATCAAGCTGGCGATGGACTGCGCCGGGCGGTTCGGCGGCCGGTGCCGCCCGCCGCGTGGGCCGCTGGCCGGGCCGGCCGCCGCCCGGCTGCGCCGGGACCTGCTCCGGGCGTTGGCGGTCACCGTCGACCCGGTAACCGGCGGTCGTCCCCGCTGAGCCACCCCGATCCGGGCCACCGATCGTCCGCGCCGGTCCTGTCCAGGTCCGTGCCGGGGCTGTCCGGGCCGGGGTGGCCGGCCTGCGTCGATCCGCCGCCGGTCCTTCAGGTGTCGGAAGCCGCCGGTCCACCTGCCGACATCTGCACGGTGACCGGCCCTGGCCCGTGCTCCTAGATTCGCTGCGCGGCCCGGTGGCGGGTGCCTCGGCAGCCACCCCTCGGGACACCGGACACCGGACGCCGCGTCCCTCCCGACGAGAGGCGAACCCGTGCACCGTGCTATCCCCGACAGACCCCGACTGAGGCGTGCCCTGCTGGCCTCGATCCTGGCCGGCACGCTCGTGGTGACCGGCGCGGCGCAGGCCGCCGCGGCCCCGGCCAACCCGGCCGGCGGCACCGCGCCGTTCCAGGTCCTCGACCCGCAGGCCTGGCAGAACCCGGACACCATGACCTGGGACGACTACCAGGCGGTGCCCGGGAAGAACTGGGCCGACCCGAGCGTGCGGGGCGCGATCCGCAACTTCAAGATCGCCCTGGTCGCGCTCGACTATCCGGACCAGACGTTCGCGGTCTCCCAGCGGGCGCGCTCGACGGTCTTCGGCAACCCCCAGTCGGTCGCGGCCAACATCCCCCGCGCCGACGTGCCGAAGTTCTACCAGGACTTCCTGAACACCCCGAACACCCTGAACAAGGGGCACACCCTGCACGAGTACTGGATGCAGGACTCCAACGGGCGCTACGGCGTGGACCTGGCCGGGTTCGGGCCGTACCAGCTGCCGGCGAAGTCGTACCAGTACGGGTTGGACAACAGCTTCAACCCCGGGGCCTGCCCGAGCGGGGACACCTGCAACAAGAACATCCGCACCGACGGGCTGGGCGCCTGGCGGGCGGCGGTCGGTGACGCGGTCGCCAACCAGTACGAGCTGGTCTTCATCCTCAGCGCCGGGCAGGACGAGTCGTCCACCTGGCAGGAGTTCGGGCAGATGATCTTCCAGAACAAGGAGGACGTGCCGGACGCTTGGGGACCGCCGGACCCCAACCTGCCGAACTGGGCCAAGACCCGCTATGTGGAGTGGACGTCGTGGAAGGCGGCGGCGACGCTCTGGCCGAACGCAGGCTCCGGCTCGTCCACCCAGGGGGAGAGCTCCGGCATGGGGGTGTACGCCCACGAGCTGACCCACCTGCTCGGCATCGGCGACAACTACAACAACCCGTACGGCGAGCCGTTACGCAGGGCGTACACCGGGATCTGGAGCATGATGTCGCGCGGCTCGTTCAACGGACCCGGCGGCCCGCACACCCGCTGGCAGATCCCGCCCACCAACGGCGGCTCGATGGGTTCGCTGCACACCGTGCGGGACAAGCTCAAGATCGGTCTGCTCGGTGAGGAGCACGTGCTGCGGTTGTCCCGGGAGGCGCTGGCCTCCTCCGGGCTGGTCGTCGCCCAGGTGACCGCCCGCGCGGTCGACGCCGGCCCGAAGGGGCTGACCGGCGTGAACATCGCCCTGAACAAGGACCTCTCGCCGGCCTGCACGGTCGCCACGAATCCACTGTGCGACGGCGGCAGCTTCAACAACTACACGGTCGAGGTCGTCGACCGGATGGGCGCGGACTCGTTCACCCCGGACCGGGGCGTGCTGCTGAGCAAGACCAAGAACGCCGACAGCGCGCCGTTCCAGTGGGTGGTGGACGCCAACCCGCAGGACATCGACATGATCGACTTCTACCGGCCGGACGGCACCCCGCAGAAGATCACCATGGGTGACTACCGGCAGCTCTCCGACGCGCTGTTCCACGCCGGGGCGGACACCGGCAGCCAGTACGAGTACGTCGACGAGGCCAACCGGCTGCACTTCTACGTCCTCGACCTCAAGCGGGACGCCGCCGGTTCGCTGTCGTACACGGTGGCGGTGAAGTCGCTGGACGGCACCGGGGGGCCGAGCAGCCACGGCGTGGCCCTGGGCAAGGGTGAGGTGACGAGCACCGGCAAGCCGACGAACAGGGGCGTGACCTGCTCGTTCGAGCTGTCCAACACGGGCACCTACTCGGCCGGTGGGCAGCAGCACCCGGAGGACGCCACCGCGTACCTGAAGTCGGACGTCTACCGCCTCTCGGCGGAGGTGGCCGGTCGGGGCTGGCGGACCTGGCTGCCCAACCCGCTCGCCACCGCCCAGTTCGGCAAGTCGACCACGGTCCGGGTGTCGGTGGGAGCCACCGCCGCCGCGGCGGACACCGGTTTCGTCAAGCTCACCGCGACCTCGGAGAGCGACCCGACGAAGACCGTGACGAAGCAGTGCCGGGTGGAGAAGTCCTGACCGGGATCGATCATCGCGCCGGGTCGGTGGCGGCAGGTGTCGCCACCGACCCGGCGTACGGGTGGGAGGAGACGACGTGCGGTTGTCCACGAGCGCCCGACGCGGCGTCGGCGCGCTGCTGACCCTGCTGCTGGCCGGGGCGGGCGGATGCGGTGGCGACGCCGGGGCGGAGGCGGTCACCCCGACCACGGTCCGGGTCCTGGTCCGGGACATCAACATCCGGGCCGAGGGGGTGGACTGCGCCGGTACCGGGCCGTACCTGTACTTCCACCACCGGGCGTCCTTCCGGTTGCTCGACCCGGACGGCGCGGCCCTGGTCACCGGCACGCTGCCGGCGGGTACGGCGGTGGCCGCCTTCGCCGAGGACCTGGCGGTGGAGCGGGTGCCGACCTACTGTGAGTTCGCGGTGCCGGTGCAGGTGCCGCAGCGTGCCGGGTACCGGCTGGAGGTGGCCGGTCGTCCCCCGATCGACCTGACCCCGGACAGCAGCGAGGGGCCGGCGCTGGTGGCGGTGGTGCCGGCATGAGGCGGCTGCTGCTCGTGCCGCTGCTGGCCGTGCTGGTGCTGGTCGGCTGCACCGCCAGTCCGGCCGCAGCACCCGGGCCGGCGCTCGCCGGGGGCGCCTCGACGATGCCGGGACCGGTCCCCGCCGACCTGGCGCTGCGCCCGGCACCCGGCGCCGCGCCGGCCGCCCCGGCGTTCACCGGCGCGCTCACCGACGGCACCCCGCTCACCGCCGCCCGGCTCTGGGCGGACCGGCCTGTGGTGTTCACCTTCTTCAGCTCCTGGTGCACCACCTGCGTGGCCCGGCAGGACGCACTGAGCGAGCTGGCCCGCCGGCACCGCGACCGGGTGGTCTTCGTCGGGGTGGCCGGTGCCGACCAGGCCGACGAGTTGCAGGACTACCTGCGTACGCACCGGGTGGAGTACCCCGTCGTCGTCGACGAGCAGCAGACCGTCTGGCGGTCGTACGCGGTGCGGGAACCACCGGCCGTGGTGCTGGTGGCCAAGGGTGGCGCGCTGCTGCGGGGCTGGCCGGGCGGCCTCGACGCGACGGCGCTCGACCAGCGGCTCGGGGAGCTGGTGCTGGCCGGTTCCGGGTAGCACCGCCCCGGGTCTCGCGTGGCCGACCGGTCGCCGCTGGCGGGCCGGTCCACGGGCGACGCGTCGGGCGCGGTGTCGATTCGATCGTGGGTCGACGCCGCGCCCCGCGTCGCGTCCGCGTGCCCGGGTTCCGGTGGCCGTCGGTGTTCGTGCTGGTGAGGGGCGGGGGATCGACGGGGGAGCCGGGTGCGGGCGACCGTCTGCGCATTGGCTCCGACCGACGGGAACTTTTGTTCGTGCGAACAAAAGTTTCTCCGTTCGAGGTCTATCTTTAGCCGTCAGCCACCGTTAGTGTCCGGTTCACGGACGTAACACGGCTGACATCCCCCCTTGATCGACCAGTCATCCACCGGGCCACGCGTATTCGGCGGCGCAGGTCCTTCCGACCCTCCAAGCAGGACTCGCACGTCTCCGCGGCCCTCCAGGGCCGCACTCGAAAGGTGGAAATTGTGAACGAGGAACAGCGTCGTATGGCCGCCGACCCCCAGTACCGCGCCCAGGTCACCCGTCGTCGGCTGCTGGCCGCGTCGGCCGGCGCCGCCGCCGTGCTCGGCGCGGCCGGCCTGCCGGTTCTCCAGACCAAGGCCCCGGCCCGCGCCGACGGCAAGTGGCAGGTCGACCCGCTCATCCCGGTGCAGAACCGTGGCATCATCCTCTACAGCGTCCGGGACCGGATCTCCGCCGCCCCGGACGACAGCGGCGTGCCGTACGGCTTCGAGCGGGTGCTCGCCAGCCTGGCCGAGATGGGCTACAAGGAGATCGAGTTCGCCGGCTACAACCAGCACACCTCGATCCTGGGCCGGCAGATCACCCCGACCGAGATCCGCAAGATCCTGGACGACAACGGCCTGGTCGCCAACGGCACCCACGCGTCGATCAACGCGGCGACCTTCCAGCAGCAGCTCGACATCGCCGAGGAACTCGGCATGAAGAACATCGGCACCGGCAGCGACCCGACCAACAGCGCCTACCAGGCCGACTGGGACGCCGCCGCCGACCTGTGGAACGAGCTGGGTCGGCAGGCCAAGGAGCGCAAGATGCGCCTCTACACCCACAACCACGACGTGGCGTACTCGTTCCTGCTCGACAGCGGCCCGCTGGACGCCAACGGCAAGCCGACCCGCTCGTCCGGCGTGCGCCGGCTGGAGTACTTCTTCGCCAAGACCGACCCGAAGTACGTCTTCTTCGAGTGCGACATCTACTGGGCGTACGTGGCGCGGCACAAGCACACCAAGTACATCAACTCGGCCGGCCAGGAGAAGACCTCGCTGTTCGACCCGATCCTGAACGTGGCGCGGCGCACCAAGCGGTTCCCGCTGTTCCACGCCAAGGACGGCAACCGCAACACCGCGCTGCCCAACGGCTACGAGATGATCCCGCTCGGCGAGGGTGACATCAACTTCCAGCAGTTCTTCCAGACCATCGGCGAGTCCGACTTCCACCACGCCAACTGGGAGATGGACACCGCCCCCGGCGGCACCGCCGCGCCGGCCCAGTCGCTCGACTTCGCCCGGCTCAGCTACGCCAACATGGCCGACCTGACCATCTACAACAAGGACTGACCCGCCCGACGGCCGTACCCCGGCCGCAGCTGGGCACCGACCGGCGGTCGCACCACCGTCGTCGGCACCCGGGTGGCGGTCGCGTCCCCTGACGCGACCGCCACCACCCGGGCCGCGCCCCCCCGGGCCCCCCCCCCGGCCCGCCCCCGGGCCCCTGGGGGGGCGGCCCGGTCGACCGGTCGTCGCGGGGTGGTCAGGCTACGGGCGCTCCACTGCTGGTTCTGCTGACCGTTGCGGGACCAGAGGATGAGCTTGGTCCCGTTGGCGGTGGCGACGCCGCTGGCGT